>JASFVS010000019.1:0-17918 GCA_050049715.1 Phycisphaerales bacterium | reverse complement strand
TCTCCTCTTTTACTGCTGTACCTACCTCCCAAAACGAAGGCTTCTACAGCCAGCGGTCAGGATATGAGAATAATGTTTCTGCTGTACTCACCTTCCAAAGCAAAGGCTTCTACAGCATATGACAGGTAATGTTCGTCACGATTCTAGCTGTACCTACCCATCCAAATTGAAGGCCTCTACAGCGGCTTTTGAAAAGGAAGGAATTGTTCATCTGCTGTACCTACCTCCCAAATCGAAGGCCTCTACAGCTGAACTTCAGAACCCTTACAACTAAACGTGCTGTACCTACCTCCCAAACGAGGGCCTCTACAGCTAATGGTATGCAATTAGTATATAAGTCTGGGCTGTACCTACCCATCCAAACGAGGGCCTCTACAGCAAATTACTTTAGGGTATGATAAAAAACGAGCTGTACCTACCCATCCAAACGAGGGCCTCTACAGCTATACCAATAGCGGAAAGAGCGAGTGAAATGCTTTACCTACCCATCCAAACGAGGGCCTCTACAGCTTGGCTCTCAAGAAGCAGATGGTATATTGCGCTGTACCTACCCATCCAAACGAGGGCCTCTACAGCAAAGTCACGGGAAGGTAGCCCACTGTTAGAGCTGTACCTACCCATCCAAACGAGGGCCTCTACAGCTAATGGGCGATTCTAAATCTATTAAAGGATGCTGTACCTACCCATCCAAACGAGGGCCTCTACAGCGGTTGTTTTGTAACTTGCTGTAAAGTTTAGTGTTACATTGAATTTTTCCCATAAAAAACAGCCCTCCATTGATTTTTTCTGACCTCATTTTTCTATTTTTTCACACTCCTTTCTTAATTCTGCGTTCAGTTCCTGGTAAATCTCCTTCATAGATTTTACCATTTTTTCGTTCTCCAGCCTTATCCGCTCATCGCCGCCTTGCTGACTTTTGGCCTTGAGCAGAACACCATATACATGGTTCCGATATGTATAAAACAGCTCTTTAAAATTTTTACCGAGAAGCAGGCCGTATCCGTCATCATAGAACATCTCGGCAAGTTTGGTTACGTATTCTCGCGCCTGCCTCGGTTGCAGATAATACGTTGTTTCACCGCCGGTCTTTTCCCACAGCATCATGGCCTTCGGATTTTCGACATCGGTTATATACGCCAAAAGCGACCATGCCTTCATCAGCCCGTCGAGCCGCTTGCGATTCAAATACCCGATAGATTCGTATCTCGGCTCATTGCGTTTTTGCCGGTGCCAGATAAACAACCCCAGAAACACCGCAAGTAAACTAAATACTGCCGGCAATACCAGCTTAACTATTTCGAGAGTCCAGTTTATAGCTTCGGCTGTCTCTGCTGCTGCGAGGATATGGAGCATTTTTCAATACCTTTCACATGGATAGTATTAATATTGTTCAAAATCTTATCAACGTAATTTTCTGTAATAGAAAGCATCTTGTCGGCGATGTTTTTGCCCTTTGCTTCGTTAATAGCATCCATAAATACCGGGAGCTGATTGTGATTAATCGAGTTTCTGATTCTTCGGATTGTTTCACATTCGGTTTTAAGGCCGGGCAGTCTGACTCTTATCTCGCCAATCACATCCTCGAAAGAGACGTAGTTGTCATCTCCCTGCGGCTGTAATTTATAACGGCTTATAACGGTTCGTTCGAGTTCGTTTAGTTTTTGGGCGATTGTAACTCTATGCTGCTTATAGGCCTTGATTTCTTCCTCGATCTCGGCGCAGTCGATTTCATCGCCTGGCATATATTTCCAGATTAGCAGACCGGGCAAGCGTCTGTCGTGGAAATATCTGCGGTGCTTGCCCATATCTTTGAGTTTTACATTTTTCAACGTGACCCTGTATGCAATTTCCCTCCTGTTATCATTTACACTGTAACCATTACGGTCTTTGAATTTATAATCCGAAAACACAACGTAATCTTTTTCATACGTCACCTTGTCGTTAAATGTAATGGAGATGTCAGTTGTACAGGGCGGCATGGGATGCTGGAATAGACTGTCTTTGTCCCTGTATTTGTCCGGGTCGATATTTTCAAGCTTCAAATGTAAAAGTTCTCGGGCGGGATTGGCCTGGGTGTCCTCACTTTGTATATTCGAAGGAACAGTTGTATCTTCCGTTACTATCTTATCTGTAACTTCAGAGCCGAACACCTTTTTCAATATATCTTTGAACATCATAAAAGCAACGGCGTCCTGTATCTTGTAGCGCCTTAATGTCCGCTCGTTGTTCTTAAAATCCTTACACCCGCTGAGCAAATTTTCCCTGAGAGTTTCAGGGTCATATCCTTTTCGTTCAGGTATTTCTTTTTCTATTAAAACCTTCATGTCTCTGTAATCCATTTCAGGCGATATTGAATTCAAGACTTCTAAGACTTTTTTGTTTTCCTTGTTTTTCTTCTTTTCAGCATACTCTTTAGCCTTTGAAACCACCGGATAGGTTTTGTTGTAATTATATACCGGCTGATGTTTCCCCTCCACATGTCTGAAATACTCCTGTATAAGATAAGCGGTATTCATTTTGCGGCCTTTGAGGGACGGGACTTGCTGACATACGAATTTTTCAATGTCCGCCTTGAAAAGGTCGCCCGGGATATTCACCGGTTTGTTTTTCAATTCTTCAGCAATCTTTTTTGTGTCCCGTCTGCCTGCGGCATAGCGCTGCCGCGAGGGTCGTAAGAATTGAACAGATTCGAATTCGCCTGCTTTTAAATTTTCAAGATATTTAAGTCTCTCATCCAGATAGACCTGATAGAAGTCAACAATCGAACGATACATGACCGGGTTGCCGAGTTTCCTTAAAAACGGATGCTGAAATTTCCCGTAGGTTAAGCCAAGTTCCTTCCACATTCGTTCTAACGAATGTTTTTTTGCTCCGAAGAACGCAAGAGTCTCCTGCAGAACCTGAAAATTCAGGGCCGTAGTCTTGTCTTTGCCATCTTTTTCAGGGTCAAAGGGTTGAAGTCTGACCATATCCCTTGCCAGAAAATCCGCCAGCCGACCGGCCTTGATATCGATAAACATCTTCTTTCCCGGCTTATTGCTACTATCAGCCATGCGCTTTATCGTTGTTGTGATTTTCCGTTTCCGCTCCTCGGTATCTTTAATCATCTGGTCGAGCTTATTTTGTATATATTCGGTGAAATTTTTTGCTTTTCGATTCAGCAGCGCCTTCGGGAGAAATTTTTCGTTCCTCTTGTCTTCCGGGATAACGCCTGTTTCTGCCGCCTCTCTTAGAATGTCCCTTTGCTCTTCGATATAGCCTTTTATTAAAGTTTCTGTTTTGGAAAATCCACATATCAGGCCGTGAAAGACCATCCCGGGCAGTTGATATACGCTTAACCATGCCCTCGGAAGTTTCTTTTGATTTTTGTCTGGTTTTACATCATCTCCGCTGTTGTCTTTTTCTATTTCAGGCAGGATTGCGTCTCTTGATATTGCAAGGCATATTTGATTATCAACAATGTGATAATGCGGGATGGTTTTTCTTATGTAAGGTTCATCGTTTCCTTCCTTAATTTGGTCGGGGCTTTTTACCAGACCTTTATCTTCCCATTCATTCTTGACTTTACTTTTGACCTCTCTGATTCTGCCGAAGGTCTTAAGTCTTTTGTCGAGCGACCTCTGGCGTATATTCCCGTCAATCGTTTCCTTTGGATAAAATTTGAAATAATATCTGCCAAGGTCTATATGGAATCTCAGATTATCAAAGACTTCCATTTCGTCACAATACTGCAAAGCCAGATAGGGAAATCTATCGGAATACCTGCACATCAATATTTCATTACCATCTTCTTCTCCATCTTCAGCGACAGTTTTTCTGAATTTATTTTTGTTTTCCTTTGAAAGCAGCTCGAACAATTCTTTGGGGCACTTTTGGAGATCATTGAGCATATCAAGCGCCAGCCCCGTTACATCGTCGTCAGAGCGGACTGTCGGACGCGGCAGCCGAATCCGCCAGACACAGTAGCTAAGCAACGTGGCTCTGTATTTATTCTCTGTATCTTTTTTAAATCCTTGTAAGCCGGATGTTTTGAGGAATTTAAACGCATCGTCCTTGCCTAAGAAAATAGATACAAGGAAAGCAAGCCCTTTACCCGTAAGAGAGTTCTGTTCATCTTTGAAGGCATACTGAAAACGCGGATTTGCCTTCGCTTTCTTTTTACCTTTGATTTTTTCCTCCCCCTTGAACCTTCGCAAATGCAAACATTCATCCTCGAGATTGTCATCATTATGGCTGTCTTCGAACAGATTCAACCGTTTCTTTGTCTCGTCAACTGAGGCATCGAAACAATCTTCCAGATATCTGACCAGCTCCCTGATAATCACCTTTTTCGTCAGGGTATCTGCCGATTTCACATGGCAGTATTCATTGCGCTTGGCAGATACTGTTATCAGCAGAGTTTGCAGTATCTTTTTGTATTCGGCTGCTCGAACATTGATATCTACGCTGTCGTTTTTGGCCTCGTTGCTTTCGGCCTTGAGCCGTCCTTTGGCTTTATTGAAAATTATTCCCAGCATCGGAAAATGCTTATCGATTAGGTCGTACATCCGTCGTGATTTGATGGGGTCTTTCCAGTTATCAAGAAGGTTCAAAACAGGCATCTCGCTGATACTGTCTTCGTTGACGGTTTTTTCTCCCAGAAGTTCGGAAATATGACAAAGGGTAATATAGGCGTTTAATCTTGCCTGATTGAGAAATATCCCCCAAAAAGCTTTGTCGCTCTGTCTTACATGATTTTCCTGATAATTATTAAACATGGCTTTCTCCTCTTAAAAATTTTTGAATTTTATTCTTTCTGATCCGGCTCCGGTCCTTTTTCGAATAACCCTGATGCTTGACATCTCGCAAAAACCTGTCCTCCTCATTTTACCGCCCAAATCCTCAACAATCCACTTAAATTATCAATCACCATTAATCATATGAAAGTGCTGCCTTCGGTTCGGTACTATTTTAATTTACTCCGTCCTATACAGGACTACGTAATACTGTACGTTCCTCATGCTGGCCTCCGGCAGCACAAGCAAACGACAACGTGCAACGAGTCACGAACGACAAGCGACGAATTTCCCTCTTCCATACTGCTTCCTATCCGCCATTTCACACTTATCTTTCACCCTCACCTCCTCCGACTTCTTTCCCCCATCCCTT
Source organism: Phycisphaerales bacterium (assembly GCA_050049715.1). Lineage (GTDB taxonomy): Bacteria > Planctomycetota > Phycisphaerae > Sedimentisphaerales > Anaerobacaceae > NIOZ-UU13. The sequence continues at coordinate 12,770 of JASFVS010000019.1, read as the reverse complement.
CATTCTCAAATCCCCTATATACATAACTCCACACGCCAGCAACGTCCTATAATATTTAGCCCGTTTTCAACACAATTATCCCAGTCTCACTAAGTACCAAATGTTGTAGCGAAGCGAAAATCCGGCTTTAGACGGATTTCAAGAACTTTTTTCACATAAAAGCGGACAATTTCCTTGCTTTCGAACCGGCCGAAGATACGATAAATAAAAAACGATTATACAAGCATCTATCACATCAAAAAGGAGGGGAAAAAATAACAAATGACCACAGAATCGCGAATTTCATCCATTTGTACCTCATCTGCCTTCTGTTGTGTTGCAGCGCAGCGGAAATCCGGCTTTAGACGGATCACCGGCATCTTTACATTTGTAAAGAATGTTCGACAAATCGACCCTTTTATGCAAAACAAAGCCAAACATACGTAGAATAGGCGAAATAGGCAAAACAAACTTAACATTCTGTAAAAAAATGGCTTACGAAAACAAATATAAAATGGATAAATAAATGAAACTGGTCACATATTCAAAAAATGAATCTATTTGCTGTGGTTTGCTCACGGATGGCGGAATAATAGACATCGTTTCAGCGTGGGACGGCCCGAATCCACCTCACAGCATAAAAGAAATCTTTCAAAAAGGCCCCGGCTGTCTTTATGAAGTTAAGAAAGTCACGGCTGCGGCGAGTGATTTTACCCCCCTTGATTCGGTAAAGCTCCTTGCGCCCATCCCCCGGCCGGGCAAAGTGCTCGCACTCGCCGGAAACTACAGCGAGCACATCAGAGAAGCCGGCGTCGAACGCGGCTTCAAGGTCGGCCTCTCGGATTCGCCGCGAATGACGACCGTGCCTAGGCCGTTTCTTATGCCGGCGACGGTCGTAATTGGCCCCGACGAGCAGATACCCTGGCCGAGCTATAGCAAAGACGTGGACTATGAGCTTGAGCTTGCCGTGGTAATCGGTAAAGAAGCTAAGTGCATCCCGGCTGAGCAGGCCCCTAATGTAATAGCTGGCTATACAATCGTAAACGACGTCTCTGCACGAACCGTAACGTTCAAAAAAAACAGGGCCGAACGCCCCTGGGACGAATTCTACGATTGGCTAAACGGAAAATGGTCGGACGGCTTTTTACCTATGGGACCGTACCTGCTGACAAGCGATGAGATTGAAGACGTTCAAAACCTTGAAATGAGTCTAACAGTCGACGGCGAGCAGCGCCAGAAAGCGAACACTGCACAGATGATTTATCCTGTTGCCGATATTATCTCTTTTTTAAGCCATATAATGACACTTGAACCCGGCGATGTTATTGCCACCGGCACTCCCTCCGGCGTAGGCCTTGCCACGGGAAATTATTTACAGCCCGGCGCCCGCATCGAATGTACCATCGAAAAAATCGGCACACTAACAAATACCCTCGGCCCCCGGCCGGACGAATTCTATGAGCCGCTCAAATAAAAATACACTTGCACCTTCACCCCCTGTTTTCTGCCTTCTGTCTTCTGCCCTCAACGCACAATATTAACTTTCATTTTCGTAAGAGGAATAGGTTCCTTTTTGTCTTTCTTTTCCTTTTGCTCTGAGCTATCGCCGGATTTTTTCTTTTCTTCTGCTTTTTTATCCGGCTTCTTTTTCAGTCGTTTATACTCCATCGTACCCGTCGGCTCTTCACCCAACTCGTCGTAGTCATCCAACGTGTAAAACGACACCTTAATCGTATCAGCATCCACTTTGGCGTGTTTTATACCCATTCTGTTACTCTGGCCGTCAGGGCCGGTATAATAAAGTTTCACAACGGCCATATCTCCTTCGGCCTCCCACCTGCCTTTGACAACTCCGCCTCTGTTATCCAGGCCGACCTGTACAACCGCGTCCTCATTAAAGTCATAGTAAATCATACCCTTACCTTTGTACTCACCCCTTTGAAAGCCCATAGAAATAAAATACCCGTCAAGCTCCCATTTATAGAAGGCTTTAATCGTCTGGCCCTGTTCGGTTGTTGCCGTCCATTCACCTGTCAGCCAACCGAGTCCTTCCTCTTCTACAAGGTCACGCAGCTTTATACTCTCCTGCGCATTTACACCGGCGGACAGAAAAATAATAACGACCGATAAAACCAGAAAGGTATTTCTTAAATTTATGCTCAATTTTGCGGTTTGGGGTTGGTACATTACATGGGCTCCTTTCAATAACTGTCGAAGTTTTCATTCAAAACACTTGGCCACACCGGCAAGCTCCTCTAACTTGCTAACATACTATATTTAAGCCGAGATTTCTACTGTTTGTCTTCCGGATTTTTCGGATTATTCACCACGCCCCCGCCTATCCGGCCTTAAAAAGCTGTTTTCACGCGTCCAATAATATAATTTTTTCCAGTATAAATTTGGCACCAGAACTTTTATTTCTTATCTTTTACGTAAGGGGCGTTTAAGCAACAAAAAACCTATCTTATTAAATTTGTGGAGGAAAATTATGGAACCCGAAATGAACTCAGAAAATTGGCAACAGCCGGAAGAAAGTCAAAATCAGAGCCAGCCGTACCAAAGCTATCAGCCTCAGTATCAACCGAACTCTTTCTTACAGCAAACATGGCTGAACATTAAGGTCTCGACATGGCTGAAATGCCTTGTTGTCGCCTTTGTCTTGTCTTTTGCTGCTGTCTTTATCGCACCCAAGATCACACAGGCATCAAAGTCTGAGCATCAACAGCAGCAGACTTCTGATTTCTACTCTGAAGAAGACTATTGGTATGACAACTATTACGGCAGCGAAGACTAACAATCTTCGCTTCGGCATAAAAGCCGATAAACTATACGTACCCAACCCTCAAAATATTCTTTTGAGGGTTTTTTTATTTAATCTTGCCCCTGTAATTCACAATCTTTTGCTGGCTTGATTGAGCCGTTACGTTAAAATCCAATCGACTACTTTTTTTATAAGCTAATTATACTTAAAATGCTTCGTTATTTTTCAGAAGGTACAGGGCTATTCATTTTACAAGCAACCCCAAGCTCTGTTCTTGGTAGTTCCAACGGGAGTTTTAGCGTAAACGATAAGGGATGTGTGGGCTGTCGCGGTCACTATGAATGCATTTCAATTTGTAAGTTTTCTGCAATTCCATTGACGAAAAGCACTTGTGTGTTATAAATAAGAAGACTCAATAATCAGTGGTTGTTAATGAAAAATGGATGAAAAATTTTTAGATATTGCAATTCAGGGTGATGAAAGTTTATTGGAAGCTTGTGCTTACCTTCACGACAGCCGTCTTGATTTATCAAAAATACAATACAATGAGGCTGAAGGCACATGGCAGGCGCCTTTCGAAAGAGAATTTCTCGAAGACCCGTCAAAAATCGAACGCAAGAGAAAATATCTAATCTTCAGCAAAGTTTCATTTCCGGTTGTTCACTCTGTCCTTACATTGAAGGGAGTCAAAACTTGTCGAATTGAAGACAAATCAAAAATTCAAATATACATGTTTAACAAATGTCGAATAAAAGGTGACACATATCGATTTGAATTTTGCGAGGACATGAGTATTTATTTGACTTTCAATGAAAAACCGGCGGGAAACCTTAAAGACCATCATTTTTTAGAAGAAAAGAAATCAATTTCGATTATTTGAAAAACTTTTCAAAAGTAGGTGATTGAAATTCGCAAAGAAAAACAAAAAGACTATGACGAAATGCGTTTCGTTAACGGTCGGCCTGTGTCGTTAGTTTGAGAGGAGACATGACATGCTGAATCATCGATATTGTTTGCGGAGTACTTTTATATACGCCTGCGTTCTGTTGCTTCTTTTACTGTTTGTGCCGGTCCAGGGGGCATCCGATATCCCACGTGGTCGTACACAGAGGGAGACCAGACTTTATGTCACGAACAATTTGGCCTGCGAAGAGAAGGAGCTTATCGTTGAAACCGATGAATGGAAAGTGATTTTCAGCCTTTTCTACAACGGCGGCATCTATCGGATGTTCGATAAGGTGTATGATTCGAATGAGCAGGACAATTTGGTGACCGGGCCGTGGTACTGTCAGGGCGGCATCTTCGATTACGACGTCTATTTAGTCGGCAACCAGGAGTTCAGCACGGCGCTCGGGCGGAATAATGAGCCGGGCCGGGCAACACTTGAGATTATCGAGAATACGCCGGTCCGGCTGCGCATCCGGCAGAAATGCCGTCCCCGCTTAAACAATGGCGATGGCCCTCCGAATGACCAGTTCGTAGAGCTTGATATGGTAGAGACCACGACGGAATGGACGTTCTATCCGACCGGCCGGGTCAATATTAAATTCGATGCATTGACCGCTGAAGACTGGGACGGAATCTGTTCGCAGGGACCCGGCGGTGCGGGAAAGGGCATCAACGCAAATGGAAGAACTGTCACGGCAACAAACGGTACTGATTTTTTGGTTCCCTGGGTAACGCGCGGGGACACTATCGAAAGCGCCGCCGGCGGATGGGGTCCTATACAGATTGCCGAGCGCATCGACAGATATACACTGCGGCTGGCTTCTGCGGTCGCTTCGGGCACGAACCTGGATTTTATAATATACCGCCCGAATATTATCGACGAGACTATATCTATACACGCCGACGGAGACCCGGGAAACGCACCGCGAATAAGCTACTGGCAGGGAGGGAGCAACGGTGACCATCTCTTCGATAACGGAACCGACGGAGATATGTTCAGGAATGCAACGCCGCCTCTTGAGGACGACTATGCTTTCGTTCACTGGACACGTCCACCGAGAGAGTTCGGAAGCCTGCTGGCGTTTTACGAGCCTTTCGAAGGAGCGACTTATGCGGTCTTCAACGACCTGAGCTGGGGTGACATTTCCTATACTCAGGTGGCACGAAGGGGATTGCGGCCTTTCGAGGAACACCACCGTCACTTCATGGCCCATCTGGGAACAGAAAACGGGCAATTTCTCCCGCGCATCAAAAGTGTCACAGACGCCCTGCCCTATGCCGACGATTATCGAAATCCTTACGCCTGTGCCCGTGCGGGGCAACTGCGAACAGGCGATGGGATATCAGTTTACGGCTACCACGTTCCGAGTGGCGCTTATCACATCGCCGCGGACGAGAACAAGACCGCCGAAATCGTTTTCGACGCCTGGCGCGGCGGTTGTGTCGAGTCACCACTTCCATATCAGCAGCCGGCCATCCTTGTTTCGGGCCTTGACGTCGCCGACGCCGAACTGCGTGTGGAATTCTCTCAGAACGACGGCGCCACTTTCGAAGAGCTTCCGCGCTCGCTGTATAACATGACGACCCGCGCCGAATCGTCCGAGCTCGGCGCCTGCGACCGGCGGCTGTTGCAACTGCTCTGCAAGGTTCCACCTACAGCCAGAGACAGGCACTTATGGACACTTCGCCTTCGCGCAGAATCGCCGGAATAAATCGGCATGGGTGGCGGGGTTGCGATTTTTCTCTTTGGCTGATTTTAGCAACTCAGTCGATGTTCATTGGATTTTAGCCGTTGGGAAATTCCGGCGGCTTCGGATTGGCTGCAAGATAGTCCTTGATATATTTACGAACTTGCGTCCTCACTAACCGTATTATAGAGCGTGTTCTGTCCTTTCCTACATAAAGGCCGCTGTGCCAGCAAATACCCTCGGCGTATCTGTAATTTCTTGCCAGACTCGCATCTTCGAAGTGAACGACACGAAAAGAAAAAAGATACACATCCCTGCGCGCCGGGTCTTTATACATCACCAGATACACCGCCAGACGCGGATGCCCCGGTGCATATTCCAGTTCGTCTTCAGTCAAAATCTTTATTTCGGAATCCCGCAGCTCACGTTCCACATCGCTTTGCAGCTGCTCCGTCATCGACTCCTTCTGTGACCGCTCTCTTGTAATAACATCCACATACACGAATACTCCGTTGGAATCGCTCAGCCGCCTGCGAAACTCCTCCTGGATTCGAACTTTATTTCCTTCCTGTGCGAAGACAATCGCCCCCACAAAAACACTCAGAGAAACCACCGCCGTTATCACACAAATCCAGCACCTTTTCGTTTTCATAATATCACCTTTCCATAAAGGGCTTCGCGTTATTGCCACCTCACCATTCTATCGATTGCACGCTTTTATTCAATGGAATAGTCAGGCGGCAATGCAGGAAAAAGGTATGAAAAATAGATATGAAAAGTTAAGACAAGGTCTTCTCGAACAGCGCATAAGCGGCAAGCAGCCCGCGCATCACGTCCGTGACGGTCGCTATCCCAAGGACTTTCTTTTCCTCGTCCACCACCGGCAGACAGCCTATCCGCTTCTCATGCAGCATCTTCACGGCATCGTAAAAATCGCAGTCGGGCCGGACGTGAACTACGCTCTGATTCATAACACGGCTGACAAGCTCCCGCATGACAGGCTCATCAGGCTCAACGTCGAACAAATCTTCACGAAACACTCCGGTCTGCGGCTTGCGCGGCCCTTGACGATATGGAAGAAGACGCAGAACGTCACGGTCGGAGATTATCCCCACAATTTTCCCCTCTTTATTGACCACCGGCACATGCCTGAATACCCCCCTCCGCATGACCTTCATTACTCCCGACAAATGGTCCCGCTCGCCCAGACTAACCACCTCTCTGGTCATAACATCTTCGACCGTTCTCAGGACCGTCGAAAGCACATTAATCGCCTCTTCCGAGTCGCCGGACAACAAATCGATAAACCGTCTTCTCGGCTCCGTCTTGGTTTTATTCTCACATAACTGCCCGATTGCACGCAGTCTTATAAAAAGCTTCAGCACGTCCGTGGCCGTCACTATCCCCGCCAGGTCGCCATCGTCCAGCACCGGTATCGAATCTATCCGGTTATTAACCATCATGCCGGTCGCCTCCTGTATCGGAGTATCGGGTGATGCGCACTTCGGATGTCTGGTAACGATTTTTTCCAGATGCTGATTAAGCGCCCTCGTGTCCGTGTCCTCCTGGCCGACCTTGTCAAAAAACGGAGATAGCTGCCTGAAAACATCTCTCTGAGAAACAATACCCACAAAATACGACTTGTCGTTTTTGGTTGAAATGTCCACAATAGGGACATGCCGAATATTATTGACGGTCATTAGCTCCAGGCACGTTCCTATATTATCGTCTAAAGTAAGCGTCTTGACATAACAGGTCATGATGTCCTTGACGTCCCGCACCGAGTGAAACAGCACGTCCTTCCCGTCACACATACTATCTATCATGTCTATCAGTCTTCCCTGATATTCCATCATCTTTTTTACTCCCGGCTCAAAACGTCCGCCCTCCCCTTGCCGTCCGATAAAACAATGCCCGCGATAAATGCAGGCGCAAACGCACTCGGACAAAATATTATATCGGCTCAACATATCAACACCTTTAACCCCGAATCACCCCTGTTTCCACTGCAAAAAACAAAGAAAATTACTTAAAAAGTGAAAATATCTTCTAAAAATGAAGGTATATCCAATTATGGAGCAAACTTGCTCCTTGGCCCTCAGCCGAAAACCGGCCAAGTTCTGTTGTCTGATTTCTGTTATCTGTCCTCTGTCGTTGCAATACCCGAAGGGGGAGTTTACCCTGAGCTTGTGCCTAAGGTGCGAAATCGAACGGGTCTGGCCTCAAAATTGCGTGTGTACACGATCAAGATGAAGGAGAGCTAACAAATATCATCTCCCGTAGAAAATCATAATTAATAAATAATCAATAATAAATTGAATTGCGCTGCCTGCGGTTCGCATTGATTTCAATCACTCTGTTCCTAAACGCTATACGCTGCGGAGTTTATCCGGCTTTAGACGGAGCCTTCGGCAGCACAAACGAAACAATATCGTTTTGAATTTTGTTTTTTGGTCATTAGAATTTGTTTGCGCCGTTAGGCGTCCTGTGGAGGATTTAGATATTAGAATTTAGGATTTGCGCTCTTCTATTTTTAATTCTGAATGGAGAAAATCCTGCACTAATCAGTGTTTACAACCAGAAGTAATTTAAAGCCTGTATCCAAAAAATGTCCTCAGGATATCGTTAAATGTCACGTACAAAATAAGCGCCAATATAAGTACCCAGCCCGCGTAAGCTATGGCCCCCTGCACGCGCTCACTCAGCGCCGAGCCTTTTATCCTCTCAACCAATAAAAGAACAACCAGCCCGCCGTCAAGGGGCGGCAAAGGCAGAAAATTAAACACTGCGATTGTCGCGCTTATAAGGCCCATAAAATAAACGTAGTAAATAAACGGCTCTTCGGCGACAATACGATAGCTGAACGAAAGAATACCTACCGGCCCCATAAGGTTCCTGGGGCTGACAAGACCGCTGAGCAAACGCCTTAAAGTGACGTATGTCTGGGCGATAAACATAACCGTCTTTCTATAGCCCATCCCAACCGCATTAATCGGGCCGCTGGCCTTATAAAGCCTCTTGACTTTTTCAAGTGGAAGTGTAAGAAGGTCGGTGCATTGAGATTGGACGGTAATAGAGTCCTTACCTGCCTTCACATCCAGGACAACATAACCTGCGACTTGTTCTTCCCTGATACGATAATCAATTGTGATACGGTCACCCTCGTATTTCCTGATTTCCCTGACTATATCGTAAAAGCTCGAAACAGGAGTCCCGTCAACGGCCGTTATCTCGGCGCCGTTCGGAATCTCCAGCTTTGGAGGCCCGCCTTCGGTGTTTATAGTCTTCGCCACGACCGGATGTCCGGCATCGAGCCCGAGAGGCGCGCCTATAGTAACTCTGTCACTACCTTCTTTCTTACTGGGTGTAACTGTAATAGTAAGTTCCTCTTCACTTCCGTCGGCTTGGGCACGCAGGACCTTGATAGGCAGTTCCTTGTCCTCGAACTCTTCAATCGTCTCCCGCATCTGCAAATAAGTTGGATTCACAACGTCACCCACGGCCAGAATAACATCTTCGCTCTGCAACGAATTTGCATTATCGCCACTTACAGCCAGCTTCTCCATGAGATTGGTTATCCGTAAGCGTGGGACCATAGAATAAATATGGTAAAGCTCTGATTCTGACTCGATAAAGTAACTGTCGGCAAACTCCCAGTCAAGCTGGGTCTGTAATTCAATCAATTCTTTTTCGTCCCCGTCTCGTTCGATGGATAATGTCGCTGTCGGAGTAAGAATATTTCGAACCGCTTTTTCCAGCCCCCAATAGCTCCTGACTTCCATACCATCAACGGATTCGATTCTATCACCGGCAATCAAGCCTGTTTTTGAATATAAATCATTAGAATCCTCTTCCGTAAGCTTTCCAATGGTAAGACTCTCCGGCATCGCAATACCGAAAGCCCTCAGCGGCTCACCGGGAAGTTTTTCCGCCACGAGCGTAAAATCCTCTTCTGTGCCGTCCTCGTGCCTGACCCTGAGCGGAACCTCTTCATCCTTACCGGACAAGGCCGCCGCTATGCTGATATTGGTAAAATCGAGGTCTTTACTTTTACCATCGATCATAATTATTTCATCACCGGCCTCGATACCCGCACGCTCCGCAGGCGAACCCGGCGCAACCCCTCCCACAATCGCAGGCGGCAGATTGATACCGACAAGAAATGCTATCATAAAGATAATAACGGCGCTGATAACGTTACAACCAACCCCGGCCGCTAAAACAGCCGCACGAACACCCGCAGGCTTATTCGCATAAGAACGCGGGTCGTCGGTCGCCTCTACCGTCCCGGCATCTTCCTGACCTAACATCTTGACGAATCCGCCGATTGGAATAAGACCGAGACGATATTCCGTCTCATTTTCCTTGCCCTTCTTCCCCACCGTAAAACAAATCGAGCCTTCATCCGGCTCATCTTTTTCTTCCTCACTCTTTCCATCTTCACTTTCCTGGCCTTCATCTTTTTCTTTTTTGAAAAACGTAGGGAGAACCCGTATTCGGTAACCTTCCATAGTTCTCCTGATGCCAAGGAAGGTCGGAGGAAAACCGATTGAAAAAGCCTCGACTTTTATATCGGACAATTTCGCAACAATAAAATGACCGAACTCGTGAACAAGAATAACAGTGCCGAATCCGAGCAGAACAAGCAGCACATTACCGAAAGCATTGATATTCCGGACAATCAAAATTACCATTGCAATAAAAATAGTCGCCAATAAAATCAGGCGAGCACGCTTATCCAAAATCTTCTTCTCAGACATTAAACAATCTCCAAATTTACCCCGTGCGATAGTGAAACTTATCTCACAAAGGCTTTAACTCTCCATTCTAAATTCCAAATTCTAAATTCTCTATTCTTTTTCCTCCAACTTAAAACTTAACACTCAACAGCTAATTAAATATATCGGCCAAATCATCCTTATTCACTGGAATTTATCCGGCTGGAGTTTACCCGGCCTTTTGTGGACGGGACGGACTCTTATGCACTCTAATTTCGATTTCTTTTCTCGCCCACGCATCCGCTTCGAGCAATTCTTCCAGGCAAGCACTTGTTTTTATATCACGTTTATCCAGACAATGTTCTATCAATTCTGTTATATTAACAAACTCAATCCTCCCGGCCAGAAACTGCTTGACGGCCGCCTCGTTTGCAGCATTAAAGACCGCCGCCGCCGTGCCGCCCGTCCGCGCAACCTCATAAGCCAGCGGCAAAGCACGAAATGTATCGAAATCGGGTTTCTCAAACGTAAGCCGGCCTTTCTGTTCGAGCCGAAGCCTCTTGGCAATCCCACCAAAACGCTGTGGATACGTCAAAGCATACTGAATCGGAATACACATATCCGGCTCACCGAGCTGAGCAACAATCGAGCCGTCCACGAATTCGACAAGTGAATGAATTATCGACTCCGGATGAATCAAAACGTCAATTTTATCGACCGGCATATCGAAAAGCCACCGCGCCTCGATAATTTCAAACGCCTTATTCATCATCGTCGCCGAATCAATGGTAATTTTCGGCCCCATATTCCAGACAGGATGCGCAAGCGCCTGTTCTAACGTTACGTTTCGAATATCCTCAGGATTTACCCCTCTGAACGGCCCGCCCGAAGCGGTCAGAATAATTTTATTAACCTGCTCCCGCGTCCCCGACTGCATAGCCTGGAAAATCGCCGAATGCTCACTATCCACCGGCAAAATAACCCCGCCGTTCTTTTTCGCCTCGCTCATCAGCAGCTCGCCCGCAACAACAAGCGGCTCTTTATTTGCAACTGCAAGCCGCTTACCGCCCCTCGCCGCCGCCAGAACCGCCGGCAGACCCGCCGCTCCGACAACCGCCGCCAACACAATATCGACCTCCTCGAGTTCCGCGACCTCTTTTAAACTGTCCGGACCGGCCAAAATCTCGACATCCAAATCGCCCACTAACTCGCGAAGCTGCCCCACAAAATCAACATTCGTTACAGCAACAAACCCGGGTTTATATTGCCTGGCTTGTTCAGCCAGCAGTTCAACACTGCTGTGAGCGCTTAACGCGGCAATCTCATAATCCGAACCAAGCGCATCTATAACCCTCAGCGCATTTTTACCAATCGACCCCGTCGACCCTAAAATAGCAATTCGCTTTGCCATAAATGCCGATTTCAACAATATACAATTTTTAACACCGTCTTTTATATATCATTCCAGATAAACCCTGATAGTACGATAAGCACCGCCGAACTGTCAAGCTAAGAATACCCACCCGCTCAAAAACCCCCACAAGTAAACGAGAAAAAAGCAGTGCAAGCCGGTATTAGTATTTGAGTAAATGATAATCTGTTTCTAAGTCAGATAAGTCCGTGTTAGTGCGTTTTTATTGTAAAGGTGTGGAAATCTTTTACTTTCGCTGATTCCTGGTCCTGAACTGCCGCGGCGTCATCCCGACCAGCCCCTTAAAGGTTCGCGTAAAATAGCTCTGATTATTATACCCGACCTCGAAGCAAATCTCGGTACAGTTCTGTTCCGTCGCAAGTAACAATTGTTTCGCCCGCTCTATCCGAACGCTCGTAAGATAATCGATGATTGTAATGCCCATTTGCTCCTTGAAGATATGCGCCAGCCGCGACACGCTCAAATGCGAAGCCTTGGCAACTTCCGCAAGCGTGACCGGCTTATTATAGTTGGCATCGATATAATTAATTGCAGGCCTGATTTGAGTAATCTTTCGAGCATCCTGCGATGAATAAACCAAATCGATAAATTCATTCAGCGCCGTGCTGATCCACGCACACAAATCCTCCTGGTTATTAATCTGCATCACTTTATTTACATACGTCAAATTCTTTTCCAGCATTACATCGATATTGACTCCGCCCTCAACCGCCGACCGGCTTAGAATACTCAACAATTCCAGCAGCCTCGCTTTAAGGATTCCAAGGTCTCCGATAGTCTTGAATAGAATCGTACCGAGTATAGAGTTGAGAATCTCTTTTGCGCCGGTACGGTCGCCGATTTTGACCTTGCTCATCAGTTCCCGCTCGCTCTCCAAAGGATACTGCCACTCGGTGCCGAGCTTCTTCCTCTCCTGAATAAACTCACCAATCTGCGACTGCTGCTCGGAACGCTCACGCCGCCATCTGACAATGCGCGAGTCAAACCCGCCGACCTCATAAAGCAAATCGAACAGGAACTGGGCCGCTTCATTGATTTTCCGGCCCTGTATAAACGGCAGCTTACGTATCGCATCAACCAGTTTCTTCTTATCGACGGGAACACCCTTGAGCCGCTTCTCAACGTCCCTGATTAACACCTGTGTTACAGGCTCCCAGAGACATTTGCCGAAAAATACACCACCCAGTGCCTTGTCCTTGTCCATAATCGGCACACAAACCAGCACTATACCCGCATGACAGAGC
>JASFVS010000220.1:0-5447 GCA_050049715.1 Phycisphaerales bacterium | reverse complement strand
CGTACTTTGCCGGTTTTGTTGATTTGCTCGAAGGCCTTTATGACAAAACTGCTCATATCGCCTTTATGATATTCATTCGGGCCGAATACATTGAAGTATTTCAGGCCGACTATCTTTTTTAACAGGCCGGTTCTATGTGCCCAGAGGTCAAAAAGTTGTTTCGAATAACCGTACATATTCAGAGGTCGAAGGTTTTCAATTTTTTCCACATCATCGCTAAAGCCATTGGAGCCGTCCCCATAAGTGGCCGCGCTGGAGGCGTATATGAAGCGAATATTATCGGCCGTAGTCCATTGGGCTAATAATTTGCTGAATTCATAGTTGTTTTTAATTAGATAAGAGGCATCTGTCTCGGTGGTATCGGAGCAGGCACCAAGGTGAAATACCGCCTCGATAGAGCCATCGAGTTTGTTTTCAATAACCATTTCAAGAAAGTCAACTTTCTCGACGTAGTCGGCGAAGGACAGGTTCCGAAGATTTTTCCATTTTTGATCCGTCCCAAGCTCATCGACTACGAGGATGTCTGTGATTTGCCTTTTATTTAATGCCGCTATCAGCGCTGAGCCGATAAAACCGGCCCCACCGGTAACTATTATCATTTGAAAAATCCCTTAAATTGCCTTAATAAAGCATCGTCCAATAATAGGTTGATTGGTTTAATAAAGCTTAATCAGGCAAGTCGAATGTGTCAAATATTTAAGCGGGGTGTGGGCATAAAAAAAGCCGCCCAAAATGAACGGCCAATAAAATCCAAGATTCAAAACCTTATTAACATAAGGCGATATAACTTGCTATTGAGAGAATTAAAATTCGTCTTTTATTGAAGATAAATGGAAGCCATTTTTCATAATAAAATTTTCTCATTTTTTCCCCTCTCAGAAAACCTCAATTTTTCGTTCTCTAATATGCTCCCATGGTAACAGAAATGATATAAAAAATCAAGGAAAATCTTGGATGTAAGCGTAAATATTTTTTGCTAAATCTGCATATATTATGTATAGGGGAAGCTTGTTTTTAACATTTAATCGATGTTGAAATAAGCTCCAATAAAAGCTATTTGCTTGACGTCAGAACCGAGATGGATTATACTTTCATTCTGGTGCTCTTATTGGATAATTATAGGGCGGTACCTTTCTTGACAGAACAACTCAGGTGGCGTTACAATGCTGCGATAAAGAAATAAGGAGACTATAAAATGACTGAATATATGCAATATCTGGCGTTTTGGACGCCCGGGCCTTTTGAGCTGATTATTATTCTTATTATAGCCGTGTTGCTGTTCGGCAGACGCCTTCCGGAAATCGCCCGCGGCTTGGGAAAGAGCCTGACCGAGTTTAAAAAGGGCGTTAATGAAGCCAAAGAAACCGGGGATGATTTAGTTAATGACGTTAAAGATATCGGGGACGATGTCGTAAACGAGGCTAAGAACGCTGCGGGATTGGACGAATCTGAAAATACAAACTAACGCACCTATATCCGAAATTTCTTCATATTCACTTCTCAATTTGAAATGGGCAAGACCAAAAATAAGAAAAAGGGACAAGACCCCCTCGACAGCACGATGAGCCTGGGAGACCACCTTGAGGAACTGCGATGGCGCTTGATTCGTGCCCTTGTTGGCCTGACGATTGGAACTGTCGTTTGCCTTTTTTTGTGTTCGAAGATTATAGCTTTTGTAGAAGGGCCGTATATCGGAGTTATGGGTGAACAGGCCCGGCTACAAACACTTGCTCCTGCTGATGGTATCATCAGCTACATAAAGATAGCTTTTATCTCAGGTCTTATTCTAACGTCGCCATGGGTTTTCTATCAAATATGGATGTTCGTTGCCGCCGGGCTTTATCCACATGAAAAGCGGTATGTTCACCTCGCCACACCTTTTTCGGCGGCGCTGTTTGTGACGGGGGCTTTATTCTTCATAATAGTAGTGGCGCCGCTGACACTTGGTTTCCTTGTGAAATTCAACCAAAGGGTTCTCGGTGTCAGTTCAAATTTCACTTTCGCAAATTACATTTCTTTTGTAACAATGCTGATGTTAGTTTTTGGCGTGGCTTTTCAAACACCAATAGCTATTTTTTTCCTAAACAAGACAGGTTTGGTTTCGATTGAGTCATTATGTAGATCAAGAAAATTTGTTCTGCTTGGAATTTTTGTTGTAGCAGCTATGGCCACTCCGCCGGATGTAGTTTCCCAGGTAACCTTGGCTATACCTCTTTATGCCCTGTTCGAATTAGGTATTCTGCTGAGTTACATTGCTCAGCGAAAAAAAGAAAAGCAAGATAAAAAGTAGAAAGCCTTAACATTTCTGAAAGTACATTTGATTTATGTTGACACTGATTAATACAAATAGGATGCAACCCCCAATAGGGCCGATTGCTCTGGACTATATTGCAGCAAGTGCAAAAGAGGCCGGGATCGATGTAGAAGTGGTTGATTTATGCTTTGCTGATGACCCATCGAAAATGCTTCGGGGATATTTTGCGACCCATAGTCCTCAATTAGTAGGACTTTCGTTTCGCAATACGGAAGATTGTTTTTGGCCGAGTGCTCGATGGTTTGTTCCTGATTTTGCTGAGACTATACGTGATATAAGAAGTATGACCGATGCGCCGATCGTGATTGGCGGAGTTGGTTTTTCTATCTTCGCCAAACGGGTTGTCGAGTACGCCGGCGCTGACTTTGGGATTCGTGGTGACGGTGAGCAGGCGATAGTGTCACTCTACAATAAGCTACGGCAATCGAAAAGCTTCGAACGTGTCGATGGATTAATTTGGCGGGCCAATGGAGAGGTTCGCTGCAATCAGCCATCGTGGCCTGCGAGACTTTCTTTGCCGACTACTCGTGACCAGATTGATAATTTGACTTACTTTAAAAGAGGGGGGCAGTGTGGGATTGAAACAAAACGCGGCTGCAATCGTCTGTGTATCTATTGTGCCGACCCTTTAACTAAAGGCCCTACAATAAGACTTCGAGAACCTTCGGAAATTGCCGATGAGGTCCAGTCGCTTATGGCTCAGGGTGTCGATGTATTGCATTTGTGTGATTCTGAATTTAATATTCCGCGAGAGCATGCTTATGCGGTTTGCGAGGAATTTAACCGCCGCTCTATTGGGAAAAAGTTGCGCTGGTACACGTATATGGCGGTAGTTCCGTTTGACGCCAAACTTGCCGAGGTTATGAGCAAGGCAGGTTGTATAGGTATTAACTTTACAGGTGATTCCGCAAGCGAGTCGATGCTCAGGACCTATGGTCAAACTTATCAAAAAGAAGATATCGCTTCGGCTGTACACTTATGCCGCGAGAATGGTATCAAGGTTATGATAGATTTATTGTTGGGTGGACCGGGTGAAACGCCTGAAACGGCATCACAGACAATCGACCATATTAAGCAAGCTAATCCTGATTGTGCGGGTGCTTCACTCGGTGTCAGAATTTATCCGGGCACCAAAATGGCTGAAGTTGCGGCAAATGAAGGCCCATTGGAAACGAATTCTAATATCCGCCGAAAATACTCAGGACCTGTTGACCTTTTCCAGCCGACCTTTTATATTTCGCAGGCTTTAGGGTCTAAACCGGCAAAACTTATAAAGGATTTAATTGATGGCGATAAGAGATTCTTTGAGCCGATGGAGGAAATGACGTCCGAGGCGGATGAGTTCGGCCAGTCAACCGACCATAACTATAATGATAATATGGAACTGACAGAGGCAATCAAAAATGGCCGGCGAGGAGCATATTGGGATATTCTACATACACTGCGCGGCAATTAATCAAGAACAACCTCGTCCTGATAGGCCGGTACGATAACCTCCCAGCCTGTTTTTTCTTTTATGTAATCGGCGAAATTATGCGCGCCTTCTGACTCACCGTGTACTATAAATAGTCTTCTGGGAGGCTTTTTAAATCCGTTTAACCAATTGAAAAGCTCATCCCTGTCCGCGTGAGCGGAAAAGCCATTAACCTTGACTACTTGTGCCTTAACCTGGCGTTTCTGGCCAAGGATTCTGACTTCTTTATTTCCGTCAACAATTGATCTTCCGAGGGTACCTATAGCCTGGTATCCCACGAACATTATAGTATTTTTAGGGTCGCTGATATTGTTCACTAAATGGTGCTTTACTCTACCGCCCGTGCACATCCCGGAGCCTGCGATAATAATTGACGTTCCGCTGATATTATTAAGTGCCTTTGACTCATCGGTTGTCCCTGTCATCTTTAATTCAGGGAAATTAAAAGGCGATTCGTTGTTCCGGATGTGCTCAGCCATCTCTTCATCATACAGTTCTTTGTGCTTTTGGAAGACTTTCGTAATTTTAGAAGCCATCGGGCTGTCCAGAAAGACCATTAAATGCGGTATCTTATTTTCGAGCATTAATTCGTTAATGTAATATAAAACCTCCTGGGAGCGTTCGAGAGCAAAGCTCGGGATAATAATATTCCCACCGGCTTTTTTTGTTTCGTTTATAACCTCGGCTATCGCCTTCTTCGTATCTTCTTTTCCCTGGTGTACCCTGTCGCCGTAGGTGGATTCGACAAGGATATAATCCGCCTGTTCGAAAGAAGTGGGGTCGTGCACGATAGGTCTGTCAGGCCTGCCCATATCACCCGAAAATAAAATTGTTCGGTATTCGCCGTTTCTGTTCACGTTTACTTTTATTATCGAAGAGCCGAGAACATGGCCTGCATCGTAAAAAGTAGCCTCAACACTGTTACCTATCTGGATGGGCTTTTTATATTTAACGTGTGAAAACATCGGACAACAGACCTCGACATCCTCAGTGGTATAAAGAGGTTCATAAGGGTGGGGACCCTTGCGGCCTTCCTTCTCGTGTCTTTTCCGTTTATATTCAGCATCTTCTTCCTGCAGATGAGCTGAATCTAACAAAATAATTTTCGCAATTTCAGCAGTAGCGGTAGTGCCGTATATTTTGCCTTTGAATCCTTCCTTAACGAGTTTGGGCAGCAGTCCGCAATGGTCCAGATGTGCATGGGTCAAAAGAACAGCGTCAATACTATTGGGTGGAACCTCGAATGGCTCCCAGTTTCTTGATTTGAACTGTCTTTCCTGATAAAGCCCGCAATCGACCAGAATCCTTGTGCCATCGACTTCCAGAAGGTGCCGGGAACCTGTAACGTTCTGTGCGGCACCGAGAAACTTTAACTTCATTTGCATATTCTGATTCTTTCAAATAACAACAACTTTAAAGAACCCTATTCTATCATTATTTGGGAGTAATGTCAAACAAATAACCTTCGTAGTCCTGCTCTAAGTGCTTATTATTAAAAGACATAGTTTCAAAATGAAGCCTGTTTTACTCTGTTGTTTTTTAAATCTTCATATCCGTGCATTGATTTAGAGGCGATTGTGGTTATACTGTTCGTTAATGTAATTGAGTGTGAGTTTGTATCGAAGCATTTTAATCACGGATGGCAGGTGTCGCACGGAT
>JASFVS010000218.1:0-5501 GCA_050049715.1 Phycisphaerales bacterium | reverse complement strand
CCGTGGTTACGTTGAAAAACAGGACAAAAGATTTTTTGCAACCGATATAGGCGAGGTCGTGACGGACAAACTCAGCGAGTACTTCCCGAAAATAATGGACATCGCCTTTACCCGCTACATGGAAGAACAGCTCGATAAAATAGAAGAGCAGCATCTGAACTGGCTCGTTGTCTTGAAGGATTTTTACGGCCCATTCAAAGAAAGCCTTGAGAAGGCACAGGCCGAAATGAAACACGCCAAAGCCGAAATGACACCGAGTGAATATAAATGCCCGGATTGCGGCCAGCAGCTTGCATACAGATTTGGTAAAAACGGTAAGTTTCTAAGTTGTTCGACATATCCAGAGTGCAAATTTGCTTGCCCCTGCGATAAAGAAGGCAATATGCTCGAAGAAAAGGTAACTGAGCACAAGTGTCCTGAGTGTGGTAAGCCGATGGTGCATAAAAACGGCCGATTCGGCCCGTTCCTCGGGTGCAGTGGTTATCCGGAATGTAAAACCACACAAAAAATTGACAAGGAAGGTAATGTCCTGCCGCCAAAGCCGCCGCCGGAACCGACCGGAATAAAATGTTATAAATGCAAAGACGGCGAACTCGTAATCAGGCAAAGCAAAAGGGGACCCTTCTTGGGCTGTGGCAGGTTCCCGAAGTGCAGAACCATAATTAGTATCAAGCAATTGGAACATCTGAAAGAACTTCAGTCGAATGGAAAATGGCCGCCTGATACATGGGAAGAAGCCGACGAGCTCCTTGGAAGAAAAAAGGCCAAAGAGCCTTTAAAACTCAATAAATAAATTCATAAGAGAAAAGTTAAATATTGCTTATTATTCCGACGAGCTAAGGAAAATCCGGGAATTTCACATGCCGCTTAAGTCTCTGATATAGAATTGGGATTGAGACGACATTTATTTTATTGCTTGCCAATGTTTCGAATTTTTGTTCACTATTTATGGTAGGTTAAATGTCTTTGCTAAGCCGCTTAAAATAGGTATAATGGCAACATAAATAGATTACTCTGTTGAGGTTGATACAGAATGGTTAAAAAAAACCAAACAGAAACCACATCGCTCGAGACCGTTGAGCCGATAGGCAAACGTGTCCTGATTCGCAAAGACGAGGATAAAAAACAAACCAAAGGCGGCATCCAGTTACCCGACAATATTGAAATACCCACCATAACAGGCCGAATCATCACAATTTCCGCCGAAGTCGAAAATTCGCCGGATATTCCATTGCGGCAATACGATAAAGTGCTTTTCAACCCCAAAGGCGCAATACCCGTTGATTTCGAGGGCGATAATCGCCTTTTCGTGGTTGAGGTCGAAAACGTCGTGGCGGTCTTTCGAAAATCGTAAAATCGTTCAACCTCTGCGAAATTCGATATGGCTTTCATTTAAACAACTTCTCAGGCTCCTCTCTGGCTTGTTTATACTATTTTTGATATTTTCCTGAGGCCTCGGGAACTTTTTGGAGATTAGCCGCGTCATTAATCGTGGATAGTGAATATGACTGATGCAGTTAGAGCGGAATTCGAGCAGTTTTGGTCTGAGACTGTAGGTAAAGTCCGGGCGTACATGTTCTGTGCATGTGCGAACTGGGCGGACGCGGATGATTTATCGCAGGAGTGCTATCTGCGCGCCTTACGCGGATGGGGCCAGTTCAATGGCAAGGGAAGCAGGAAGGCATGGCTTTTTGTAATTGCATACAGAACACGGGCGGATTGGTTTCGAAGAGACAGGAAAAAGGAAACTGTTCGCCTCGAAGACATAAATGAGCCCGGCGTTGATTCGTGTAAAGACCAGACGGAGAATATCTGGGAGACACTTAAGAGCATTAAAGATGAACAAAACGAGGTCATTCACATGAGGTTTGCGGCGGGATTGAGTTATGACGAAATGGCTAAGGCCCTTGGGATACCTGTTGGGACCGTGAGGTCGCGATTACACAGGGGGCTCAAGGCCATAAGGAAAAAGATTAAGGAACAGGAAAATGGAACGTGAGACAATAGAAAGGCTGGCGATAGACTTGGCGGCCGGCGAGTTGAATGAAGATGCAAAGCTGCTGTTTGAAGCATATCTTTCCGAGCATCCCCAGGCCCGAGATTGGTCAGAGGATATGCTGGACATATACGGGAAGACACAAGCGGCAATCAATACAAAAATAATTGACGAACGTGTAATCTCGAACAAATCATCCCTTAAGAAAAATAGTCTGTTACAAATCAATTGGCAGAATTTCGTTCGTTGGGCTGCTGTTATAGTTTTCACTGCTCTGATAGGTTTTGCCGCAGGACGCTGGGAGAGACCCGGCCAGACAAACAGAATTGCATCACATCGGCCGGACGGGAATATAAAGCAGGTCAGGACTGTTTCGGATTTGAGGGAAAAGTACGCCGGTACTTTCTGGGGCGATAAAATGTTGGCTATGCTGGAGAGCAGACCCGTTCGGCGAAATAAACCTGATTTTGAGGATGGCAGCTTTTGGGACAAATATAAACAATATAAAGGAGAACAATTATGAGTAATCGCAAAACGACCTATGGGCTGATAGCTTTTTATGTGGCGGTGATTTTTATTGCAGGTTGTCTTCCTGACCCTGAAGATAGTCTGGAGTGGTCCGCGGACGGCTCCACAGGATTACTAAGAACCCGGGGGGCCCTGTTCCTCGTAGATGACCAAACGGGTCAATTAACCGAAATTGCGAAACAGAATGTTCGGCCCTGGCCTGATATTTCGAAAGATGGCGGCTTGATTGCCTACAGCCGAGAAGTTGAGTGTACGAATTTGGCGGAAGGGTTAAAGCTGTTACCTGCCGGTCAGGTGGAAATGATAAAGCATTATGCCGAGTGGACCAGGAAGAATATTTTGGATGCGGGCGGGATACTCCAGGATGAATTTCCCTTCCCGGATGAGGGGCCTCTAAGTACAGGTGACTATAAGAACTGGGTGATTCGTTACATGTGTGAAAATGCGGACAGCGAGCTTCGCAGAGTACTGGAAGACAGAGGAGTCCAAAAAGGTAAAGAAGAGGTTCTTCATTACTATCAGGTTGTCGTGACGCCAAAAGACGAGCTCGAAAATAAGCGCGTCATAACGACCAGTCTCTTTAAGATTATGGCAACACGATTATCACCCGACGAAAAATACGTGGCTTATCTGAGGTGCGCAGACGAAGGTATGGAATATGATTTATATATTGCCTCACTTGAAGGCGACGTCAGGGCTATGCTCGTAGATACGTACGTTGCTTTTGGTTATGACTGGCGCAAAGATTCGAAGGCAATCGCGTATTTGGATGCAGATTCTGCCGATAATGGTGACCTCGTTCTTGGCTCTCTTAAAGAAAGAACGGTCGCCGATGCAAACGGCGACCTTTTCGTTTCACCACCGAAAGTTTCTGAACAGGGAATGACCCAAACACACGATTGTTCAACCGGAGCCTCGTCCCTTGCAGGTTTGATCTTCTATCCCTGGCTTAAGGTAGAATATGGGCTCGGGGGGCGAATTTTCTTTTCGAGCTGCGTCCTGTCACTGCCTATGGGCGAGCAGGACGAACCCGTATGGTCTCTGTTCTGCTATGATTCTGTAACGGGAACAGTTGTGGATTTGTTGCCTTCGGATGTTTCGATTTATACCAGGCAGTCCGCGGGTATGACACAGTTCGCATTATCACCCGATGGGAAAAAGCTGTTGCTGCCGATAAGGGAAAACAGATTCATTTGTTATGAGCCGGCCACGGGTTCTATGGACATTCCGGTCAAAGAAGATGAACAATTCGGAGATGAGTATGCTCCTCAGCTGGTCCCCTCATGGAAAGGCAACGACGAGATATCGTTCATTGTGTCCGGCAACAGTCATTTTCTACCCGAAGCTCAGCGAGAAGAGGGTGAGTCTGAACGCAGGGAAGTAATTATTCTCAGGGACAAAGAAAGTCGGATTTTGAGCGAAAACTGGCCTGATGGAATGGCCGAGGAGTTAAGTAGTTTTGAATAAATAATAATACTTGAATTCAGGCTTGTATCCTTCCTGTTTTAGGATATACTGACTGAGTTGTCTGTTTGACCTGTGTAATCACAGGGCGGAAGAGAGAAATCCCATTTTTATGGCCTTTCGCCGTAACAGTGTAGCTTATTGTTATTATTCATGGCTGATAAAAACAGAAATACCTGGCTTGCAAAAATCAAGAGGACCTTTACGGCTGTTATGCCTGTTTCTGAAAAGCGTAAAGGCCAGTGCAACCATTGCGGAGCGTGTTGTAAGCTTCCGAATGTTTGCCCATTTCTCAAGTACACATCGGATGGCAAGTCGTCCTGTTCTATTTATCCGATCCGGCCGGTAAACTGCAGAAAATATCCCCGCACGAAATCAGAATTGATTACCGAGGATACATGTGGTTATGAATTTGAGTGAATTATGCCTTTCTTATTGGGTCTTGTAAAGACAAACACACTGCCGAGCATGAGCAATACTATTGTCGCGGGTTCGGGTATCGGCTCATTTATTATATTAGGATATCCAGGTTTGACTACCTGCGTTTTCTTTCCTCCTGAACCGCCGCTTATGCCGCCGTTCTGGCCATAGCTCACGGCATTAGTCATCAAGCTGCTGCCGGCACCGCCGCCTCCGCCACCACCGCCGCCGGGGGCGGTCAGACTTTCCTCCGCTCCCAGTGTACCGAATTCCGCTTTCTCGAATATCGCGACAATAATTTTCGGTTTATCGAGATAAAC
This sequence comes from Phycisphaerales bacterium, assembly GCA_050049715.1. Classification (GTDB taxonomy): domain Bacteria; phylum Planctomycetota; class Phycisphaerae; order Sedimentisphaerales; family Anaerobacaceae; genus NIOZ-UU13. The sequence goes on along the minus strand of JASFVS010000218.1, from coordinate 773 downwards.
CATAGTGCTTGTTGCGGCCGGCTCGCTTACGTCACCCAGCCAGTAAACGAATTGATAGCCCGGTTTCGGCAGTGCTGTGAGGCTGACCTGTGTGTTTTGTTCAAAGTGATAGACGCCGGCCGTGGGAGTTATTGCGCCGCCTTTATTTGGTGTTTGCTGAAGCAGAAGTGCAACGTTTGGATTTTGGCAGTAAGCCGGCGCGAGCATACAGCCCACAACGACTATGAGAGCTGATGCGTACAATCTCCATCCGACGAATGGTGGACTACACAGTTTCATCACACTCGCTCATCCCCCCGCTATCATTTATTTGCATCCTTAAACTTACAGTCACCCATTGAATAGACTAAGGCTGTAAGTTCCGACCCTATTATTTAACCATATTAACACTAAAAAGTCAAGTTTTTTCTCTATTTTGAAGCAGATACAATTAAAACCACGTGTTGGAATCGGGCAATAGTGGTTTTTGGGCATTTTTATGAGACTTTCCGAGTAGGTTGTAGATGGAATTTTTCGGGGATTTTTTTGGGAATTTTTTTTCGGAAAAATGCTGTTAACAATAGAGATATCTCCTGTTTTTGAAAAGATATGCCCAATAATATAGTAATTTTGTGCTTAAAAACAGGGCCGGTATAAGGGCCGGCTCTAACCGTATTTATCAGGTAATTATTTGTGTTTATTATCGGTCTTTGCGTACAAACCGGCCGATGTTGCGAACCGCCTGCCGGAGGCGCTGCTCGTTTTCCACCAGAGCGATACGCATATAGTCTTCA
>JASFVS010000018.1:0-18120 GCA_050049715.1 Phycisphaerales bacterium | reverse complement strand
GTCTACCGGAGATAACGCCATCCAGCACGATGTGTACTTCGGTACTGATTTAGATGAAGTGACTAACGCTGATATTACAACGCCGGGTATCTATCGCGGCAGGCAAGAGCTTGAAGATAATTCATATATTCCAACCGAAGTTCCTCTGGAATGGAACAATACCTATTACTGGCGAATCGATGAGTATAATAATGATGACACAATTACAGCAGGTCCGGTCTGGAGCTTTACGATAGGTAATTTCTTTATCGTGGATGATTTCGAGGACTATAACGACTATGCACCCGACAGGTTATTCGATACCTGGCTTGATGGCTGGGGTACTACTACAAATGGAGCCACAGCAGGTTATCCTGAGCCGGACTTTGCGGCCGGAGAGAATTTCGTCGAAACTCTTATTGTTCACAGTGGTGACCAGTCGATGCCGTTATTCTACGACAACGATATGAAATATTCAGAGGCGGAAAGACCAATAAGCTCCGGCAGTGACTGGACAAGAGAAGGTGTCGAGACGTTGTCACTTTGGTTCAGAGGTTATCCGGCATCTGTCGGCAGCTTTACAGAGGACCCAACCGGAACCTATACTATGACTGCTTCCGGTGCTGATATCTGGGACATGGCCGATGAGTTCCACTTCGCTTACAAAGAACTGACCGGTCCCGGCTCGATCGTTGCGAGAGTCAACAGCATAGAAGAAACTGATGTCTGGGCCAAGGCCGGCGTCATGATTCGCAACACATTAGAACCGGGTTCCAGACATGCTACGACAGTCGTTACACCTTCTTCGGGTGTTTCTTTCCAGCGACGCCTCATAACCGGCGGCGCCAGTACCGATACGACAACTACGGATGTCACGGCGCCACAATGGGTGAAAATAGAGCGCAGCATATCCGGTAATTTTACGGCCTCTTATTCCGAGAACGGCAGCTCGTGGACACGAATTGAGGACGATATAGTCAACATGAACGCAACGGCGTATATAGGTTTGGCTGTGACCAGCCATAACACCGAAGCAACGTGCGAGGCGGTATTTTCCAACGTAAGTTTCACCGGCAATGTCAGCCAACAAGACTGGATGAACCAGGATATCGGAATAATCAGCAACTCTGCTGAAACGATGTATGTAATCCTGAACAGTGAAGCTGTTATTAATTACGGTGACCCAGACGCAACGTTAATAAAAGAGTGGACCGAATGGAGAATAAACCTGCAGGATTTTGCCGACCTGGGTATAGACCTCACTAATGTCGAGTCGATGGGCATTGGTTTGGGTGACAGGAACAACCCGCAAGCAGGCGGTTCAGGAATTTTGTATATCGATGATATTCGCTTGTATCCTTTGGAAGCAGCGCCGTAAGCAGGAATTTAGACGGTGAAGAGGATTATTTAACCTCTTTTGCCGGTTTTTTTGCTAATTCAGGGTCTGTACCCATTGGGTACAGACCCTTTTTTGATGATGAGCGATATTAAGCGAAAAAAAGATACAATTCTTGACAGGAAAGCATTTGATTTGGTATAAATATCATTATCAGGGCTATTATCTACATGACATCTACACGAGATCTGCCTTCGCTTTAAATGGAATCGAAAGGACAAGTATTTGCTGTTTCCGATCCTCTATGGTGTGGAGTTTTACGGTTTTTCACTGAAGGAGGAACTGCTACGTGGAGTGTGAAGTTACGTCTAAACTCTGTACCCGGCAATTGGAATTTTTTCATTTCGAACGATAACACGTTATTTTCGAAGGAGGATTATTATGGCCAAGTATTTAATTTCTTACGTTTCCGTAGCATTGGTGCTCGGTCTGGCCGGTGGTAAAGCGGGCATCATGATAGTGGCTTCTATGAAATACCAATAAATCCAATATTTGATAAAAACGATAATTTTGACCGCCATGTTTATAAAAAACATATTTTTGAAAGTGGAAATTTATCTGGAGGAACAATGATGTTGGAGAAAAAATTTGCAGGGTTTTTGCTTTGTCTTGTAGTGGTACTTATTTTTTCTGCCGCTGTAGTCAGAGGCGAAAACATTTTATTTATCGCGGCTATGGAAGAGACATTCATGCCGGGAGATGATGCGCTGAAGGCCTACATAGAAGGTCTCGGACACACAGTGACCTATTTTGACGATGATGAGAACGAGGAGGATACCGAAATAGCCGCCGCGGCCGCGGATTTAGTATTTATTTCCGAATCGGTAAGCTCCGGTGATATAAGGGAAGAAATCACGGAAATCGAAACACCTATGGTTATCACCGAGGCCTGGGGCTATGACGAAATGGGTCTGACACTCGGTACAGGCGAAGGCGTAAATGTGGAAACAACAGAAATAGAGATAGTTAATCCCGAACACCCTTTAGCAGCAGGTTTAAGCGGGACCGTGAGCGTTCTTAATGATATTACCAGCGACCGGGGGACAGCTCGCTTTACCTCCGGCAGGGCCGGAGATGATGCAACCGTTATCGCCAGGGCGACTTTATCCGACGGTGTGACTTATGATGTTATTTGGGTCTATGAGAAGGGCGCTACGCTGCCCGTATCACCTTCGGACGGCAGTGGACGAGAGGCGGCGGAAATGCGGGTTTGTCTTGGTTTCGATGAGCAGTCTTATCTTGCATGGAACGATAATGCTTATTTTCTATTGGAAGCAGCGATTAATTATGCGCTGGGTATTAAAGCTCAACCTCAGGCTTATGGTCCGAAGCCGGCCGACGGTGCAACGGAAGTGGAGCGGGGTACGTTGATTAAGTGGAGAGCGGGTCTCTACGCAGAAACGCATGATTTGTACTTCGGGACAAATTTCGATGATGTAAACGATGCGAGCAGAGATAATCCAATGGGTGTACTTGTTGCTGAAAACCAGGATGATACTTCTTATCAAGCTGCGGACCTTCTCGAATACGGCCAGACCTATTATTGGCGGGTTGATGAGTTCAATGCTCCGCCCGACACGGCAGTCTACAAAGGCAATGTCTGGAGCTTTACTGTTCTTAACTTCATTGTCGTAGATGATTTTGAAGACTACAAGGACTACGAGCCTAACAGGATATTTGATACGTGGATAGATGGATATGGTACAACTACAAACGGTTCGACGATTGGTTATCCCAGTCCTGATTTTGCCAATGATGGGCATTTCGTCGAGACAAATATTGTGAAAAGTGGCGACCGGTCGATGCCGTATTTCTACGATAACACTACGGCAGGGCTATCTGAGGCGACTATGACGCCGGACTCAACGAATGACTGGACGACAAATAATGCCGAGACCATGTCACTCTGGTTCAGGGGTCATCCTAAAGACCTTGTGGAGGATCCGAATGGTACCTTAACGATAAACGCTTCCGGCGAGGATATTTGGGACATGAGTGACGAGTTCCGCTATGTCTATAAGCAAATGACCGGACCGGGGTCAATTATAGCTAAGGTGGAAAGTATTGAAGATACGGATGAGTGGGCCAAAGCCGGTGTTATGATTCGCCAGACACTCGATGCAGACTCTAAATTCGCAATGGTATATATCTCACCTCGAAATGGATGCAAATTCCAGGGAAGACTGACTCCAACAACAGATGCTACGAGTGATACTGATGTAGCGACAGATGAGCAGATGGCAATCACAGCTCCATATTGGATTAAATTAGAGCGTGATGCGAGCAACCAATTTAGCGCTTTCTACTCCGAAGACGGCGCGAACTGGGTGGCGATGTCATGGAACCCACAAAATGTTGCAATGCCCCCGAACGTATATGCAGGCCTGGCGGTGACAAGCCATAACGGCAAGGCGATCTGCCAGGCCGTAATCTCCAATGTCGAGATAAGCGGTACAGTGGCTTCGGATGTATGGTCCCAGCAGGCCATTGGTGTGGATATGCCCAGTAACGACGCCGCATCGATGTACGTTGTTCTTAATGAAAGCGCTGTGGTCTATAACGATGACCTTAGTGCATCGCAGATAGATAACTGGACCCCGTGGAATATCGACCTGCAGGAATTTGCAGACCTGGGCGTGGACCTTACGAATGTCACTAAAGTCGGTATCGGTTTCGGTGAAAGGGGCAATCCTAAGCCCGGAGGTGCGGGCCTGGTGTTCTTCGATGATATTCGTTTGAATCTTCCAATGCCGGGGCAGTAACCAGTAGATGTTGGAAACGCCAGCCTTTAAATGCACGGGGCTGTGAGAATTACTTTTTAGGTGATTTTGGGGCCTATACTTATATAGTATAGGCCCTTTTTTCATTGATTATTGATAGTTGATGGCCAGTAGTGTTTAGCGTATGATATACAGCCTGTTTTGTGAGTCTTATCGGATATCCTGAATAATGAAAATGAATGGAGTACCTGGCCGATGAATGATGTTCGACTTTTTACGACGCCGATTTTAGATGGAATTAAAATCAAGGAATATAAGGGTATTGTGATTGCGAGGAACGTTCGGGCAGTCAATGTTATCCGGGACTTTTTTACGTCCTTTCGTGATATCTTCGGTGGGCGTTCAGGCTCTTATCAGGATGTAATGAAAGAAATGCAGAATGACGTTATCATTGAATTAAAGGAGGAAGCAATAAGACTGGGCGCAAATGCTATTGTGGGTTTTTCTCTGGATTATGATAATGTCGGCTCAAAAAATAAGTCGCTGTTGATGGCTTCCGCCAAGGGCACGGCAGTTGTTGTGGAATGAATAGCAGCGACAAGAATGTAAACATGCTCTGCCGATGAAATGAGGGAAAGTTATTTCAACGTGTTGTAAAGAGACAGGCCATTAGGTGAATAGTCAATGAAGGTGTTATGAAATATGATGTTTAGGGATTTGATAGCTGAAGTTGTTTTACTTAGCCTTTTGGTTTATGGCTGTGTGTATGCTCAGGCGCCGATGTATTCGGTTGAGCCTTTGCCGGAATACGATGCATTGTTTTGCAGGACAAAGGGCTGGACGGGCGCCGATGGAGCGTATACGACAGCGCTGGCGGATGATTTAACGCTCTGGCTGTACGGCGATACGTGGATAGGTGACGTCGTTGATGGGAAGCATAAAGACGCGACAATAGTGAACAACACTATCGCACTTCAGCGAGGTAAAGAGCCGGCAACGGTTTCTGTCGAGTTCTTCTGGGGTACGGCAGAAGATGGCAAGCCGGAGGCGTTTTTTAAACCGGATGACGGGAAGGGATGGTTCTGGATATATGACGGGGTAGTGGCTGACGGGAAGCTGTATCTTTTTTTAATGCAGACGATAAAAACCGAGCAGGATAGTGTTTTCGGATTTGAGCAGGTTGGAACATGGTTAGGGGAAATTGAAAATCCAAACGATGAGCCTTCAAACTGGCAGGTCAAACAGTATAAGGTTCCTTATGGGCGGTATTCGAAGAACGGCAACATGTTTTTTGGTTCGGCGGTTATGAGAGACAGAGATTTTGTCTATATCTATGGGGCTTATGAGGACTGGAGTAAAGGGAGGGACGGGCGAAGTATGATTGTTGCTCGCGTGCCGTATGATAAAATGTCTGATTTTGAGCAGTGGCATTTTCTTTGTGATGGCAACTGGCAATCCTGTATGACAGGTATCTCCGGACTTTTCGGCGGCACGGCGACAGAATATTCGGTATGTTATCGACCTTCGATTAAGCAATATGTGGCCGTCTATACGGAAAATGGGATGTCGAAAAATATACTAATGCGGTTTGCGCCGTCGCCGGTCGGGCCGTGGAGTTCCGCTTGTAAGGTTTACGAATGCCCGGATGAAAAATGGCATAAGACGTATTTTTGCTACGCGGCCAAGGCGCATCCTGAGATTTCAGAAGCAGATGAATTGATAGTTACATACGTTTGCAATTCCAACGATTTTTGGCAGATGGCGGCGGATGCGAAAATCTACCGGCCACGCTTTGTTAAGATTAAGTTTGACGTGCAGAAAGAATAAGAATATAGAAACTAATTTACAGGACGGATAAACAGGCAGTAACCTGAGAATCGGAAGGAGTAGAAGATTATGAAAAAATCCAAATCGATGCCAGTCTTTGCCCGGTTGGCAATTTTATTGGTAATGGTATTTTACATTTCGGGCTGTGCCGGGATGCAGCCCAAACTGATACCGAGGGAAGTGCTGTTTGGCAATCCGGTAAAGTCAAGTCCAAAAATTTCTCCGGATGGAAAGATGATGGCCTATCTTGCGCCGGTTGATAACGTATTGAACGTGTGGGTGAAGACAATCGGCAAGGAGGATGACAGGGTTGTGACGAAAGACGATAACCGGGGGATACGGCGTTATTTCTGGGCCGGTGATAGTGAGCACATTATGTACTTGCAGGATGTCGGAGGGGACGAGAATTGGCGTTTGTATGGTGTGGCTTTGAAAACAGATGAAATCAAGGACTTAACACCATACGAGAACGTCCAGGTCCAGATTATACGGAGTGATAAACATTTTCCCAATGAACTACTGATAGGTATGAATAAGGACAATCCAAAGGTGCATGATGTCTATCACCTTGACCTTACGACGGGGGAATTGAAGAAAGTGGCTGTGAATCCGGGCAATATAATTTCCTGGCTTGCCGATGCAAATTTAAAGGTTCGCTGTGCGATGGCGGCTACACCTGAGGGTGGTTTCGAGCTGATGGTGCGTCAGAGTGAACAATCGAGCTGGAATAAGCTGTTGACGTGGAGTTCGGATGACAGTTTAAACAGCGGCCCTGTAAGTTTTACCAAAGATGGAAATTCTCTCTATTTGATAGATTCCCGCAACGTTAATGCAGGACGATTAGTGAAGATGGATATAAAGAGCACAAGTACGGGAGTTATTGCACAGGACCCAAAATACGATGTCGGGGGCGTGATGATTCATCCGGACACATACGAAATAGAAGCGGTGGCGTTTACTAAAGCTCGAACGGAATGGACCGTGTTAGACGAATCTATAAAAAACGATTTCGAGGCAATAGCCAAGCTGGACCGTGGTGACTATTTTATTACCGACCGGGACGATGCGGATGATATCTGGCTGGTGAGCTTTACCAAAGATAACGGCCCTGTATCCTATTATGCTTATGACCGCAGGACGAAGAAAGGGACTTTTCTTTTCGTACATATGCCCGCACTGAGCGATTACAAGTTAGCTTATATGGAGCCGATTAGCTTTACGGCTCGGGATGGATTGAAGATTCACGGCTACATTACCTTCCCCACGTGGAAAAAAAGAACAAATCTGCCGATGGTGCTTAATGTTCATGGCGGCCCCTGGAGCAGAGAGAGCTGGGGGTATGATTCCAGCGCCCAGTGGTTTGCCAATCGCGGGTATGTATGTCTTCAGGTCAATTTTCGCGGGTCCACAGGCTATGGCAAGAATTTTGTCAATGCGGGCGACAAAGAATGGGCCGCGAAAATGCACGATGATTTGGTAGATGGCGTTAACTGGGCTGTTAAGCAGGGTTATGCAGACCCTGAAAAGGTCGCCATCTTCGGCGGTTCGTATGGAGGGTACGCCGCCTTAGTTGGCGCTACATTTACGCCCGATCTTTTCTGTTGTGCGGTGGATATTGTCGGGCCGAGTAATTTGATTACGCTTCTTAAGTCCATACCACCTTACTGGTCAACATATTTAGCGACTTTTCATAAGCGCGTGGGAAATCCCGATACCGAAGAGGAATTTTTAAAATCCCGGTCTCCACTGTTCAAAGTTGACCAGATTAAGATTCCTATTTTAATCGCACAGGGAGCCAACGACCCGCGAGTTAAACAGGCCGAGTCCGAGCAGATAGTAGAGGCGATGAAGAAAAAAGGAATCGCTTACGAGTATATGCTCTTTGAAGATGAGGGACATGGATTTGCCAAGCCTGAGAACCGTTTGGAGTTTTTTGCCGCTGCGGAGAAATTTCTTGCAAAGCATCTTGGCGGCCGTTATGAGAAAGCTGATAATTAATTTGTAGGGGGATAAAAAATCGGTGTAGTAAGCACCACCTTACAGAAAAGAATGAGGTAATTATGGACAAACATAATGGACATTCTGAGACAGGTTGCTGCCCTAAGTTTAATACTGAGCCGTGGGATGAAAAAGAAGTGACTTTTCAGGATAAATTATTTATTAAGGACCACGTCAGAAGTTTTTTTCATATGCCGCTTAATTTCGCGAAGGTAATGATAAAAAATATGGAGATGATTAAAAAGGCAGATGCCCTGCCTCCTTTATTCCTTATGCTCTCAGATGAAAAATCTCTTTGGGGTTCTGATTTGTACATCGCAGTAGCCAAAGAAGTTCCAGAAGCGAAAATGGTCAAAATATCGGGGACGTTTTTAACGAAAGTTTTCGAAGGACCTTATAAAAACGCCTGGCAGTGGGCGAAGGAAATGAAAGAGTATGTGAAATCAAAGAACAAAGAAACAAAGAAGATGTACTTTTTCTATACCACCTGTCCTAAGTGCGCAGAAGTTTACGGTAAGAACTATGTCGTTATATTAGCGAAGATTTAAAAACTTACGTTATAGATATGCGGGATGAAATTTAGAGGGATTTTGTTGGGGACAGTCTATTATGGTTTATATATGTGCTGTGACCATACCTTATACGGCAATTACTATCATTTTCATTGTTTTAGCTACGGCTGTCGGTGTTTTTGTCAGGAAAAGAAGCAGAGATAAGTGTCTGCGGGATTTTGAGCATAATATGGTGACGCTGGAGGATGCGGCAGGTAAAACTATATGGGGGAAATTGAGGGTGGAAAATACAGGACTTGAGTTTATATATCCGGCCAAACACAAGGACAAACAAGGGCATGATGAAGCCAGTTATATTCTTTATAAATATGAGTATCCGAGGGTCGGGGCTGTAATTCGTTTTCACGATGAGCTAAGCGAGGACAATAAGGCCGAAAGAGAGAAAGAACTGAAAAGAACATATCATCCCGGTTTGTGGCGCAGAAGCAAAAGAAGAATGTTAAATGTTTTGCGAACAATCAGAGACTCAGTGGTGGAAATAGTTAATCTGCTAATCAGTCAGGCCAAAAAGGCCACACCTGCAGGTAAGATGCTGACTTCCCAGGATAAGTATGTTTCCCAGATGAAACAGGAACTTATGGGTTCGGTTGGCGCCTCTTATGAGCCTTTACTGGAAAGATACATAGGCCATAAGGTCGTGCTCGAGATGATTAAGGGGGATAAGATTTTGGAATACTGTGGAGTGTTGAAAGATTATACTGCAGAATTCATCGAAATCATGGACATCAACTACGCGGTTAAAGAGAACGAGCCGGCCAGAACGGCGGACCTTGTTGTGCCTCGTAAACATGCACTTGTTCGACATGTGGCGGAATAGAACCAATAGATTTTGAGGTAAATTAACTAAAAAGTAATTTGGAAATCTGTGTACTTCGGGTCGGAGGGAATTTCATTGACCTTTGTGTCTCTTACATAGCCTGAAAAATATTCTTCAATATCCCGCATACAATTGTCAATATCCTTCGGGCTTCCCTGGGCGAGCATCTCTACCGTACCATCAGGCAGATTGCGGACAAAGCCCGCCAACTGATAACGGTCGGCTATCCTGCGAGTAGTATATCGAAAACCTACGCCCTGAACTCTACCTTTGAAAATTACATGCCTGGCAATCATTTATAATCGATTATTGTTTAGTAACTCTTATTTATAAGCCCAACAATTTAGTTTTTATGATAACTTGAAACATTTTTATTGCAAGGGCGTAGTGGTGAAACAGATTAAGGTTCAAAATTAGTCGTAATTCGATTATAATCCGGCCGGTTTCGAACATGAATGATTGATTATGGCAAAAAAGACAAAGAGACAATTAGAGAGAGATGAGCAGATTTATCAGCTTACCACGCTGGTAGCGGGTGAGTTTTCGCTCCAGGAAGTGCTGGACAGGCTGGCCGAGGCCGCTGTGAAGATTGTTGTTGTTAAGGCCTGCTCCATTCGCCTTCTGGACGAGAATGCGGGTGAGCTGAAGATGCGCAGCACGTACGGGCTTAGCGAAGAATACCGCAACAAGGGTGTGGTCTCGAAGAACGACCCCGTAGTCAAGGCGGCGTTTGCAGGTGAGGCGATTGTGCTTGACGATATGCGAGTTGACGGCAGAGTTAAATATAAAGAAGCAACCATCAAGGAATGTTTGGTTAGCCAGCTTACCGTTGCTATGCAGTTCAAAGGAAAGGATATTGGTGTGCTAAGGCTTTATAGTCCGGAGCCGAAGCGTTTTGACGAGGATGATATACACCTTGCCAGGGCCGTTGCCTCGCAGTGCGCGGTAGCAATAACTAATGCGAGGTTGTATAGAAAAGCAATCGAAGGCTCTCTGATGGCTGAGCAGATGCGTCTTGCAGGATTTATCCAGCGAAAGATGATTCCGGAAGAGCCTCCCAAAATCGCGAAGCTGGATATAGCGGCTTCTTATATTCCGTGCTTCGACGTAGGTGGTGACTTTTATGATTTTCTAAAAATAAGTGATAATTGCGTTGCGGTCGCGATTGCCGATGTGATGGGTAAAGGGATGCCTGCTGCGTTAATGATGAGCTGCTTTAGAAGTGCGGTTCGAGCTTATGCGGATATCGAAGATGGCGGCAAGGCCATAGAAGCGATTATAAAGAGACTCAATAGGATGATTTGCGGCGAGTGTATGAACGGGGAGTTTATTACGTTTTTTTACGCAGTTTTTGACACTGAGAAAGAAACTATAACTTACTGTAGCTGTGGGCATGAGCCGACTTTGCTGATTAGAGACAAGGAAATTATCCGCCTAAGAAAAGGCGGGCTGGTACTTGGGGTAGATACGCAAGCAGAATATGAGATTGAAACTGTTAAATTAAAGGATGGTGACGGCCTGTTATTTTATACTGACGGTTTGGTTGATGCCTTTAACTTTGATGAAGAGCCGTGGGGCATAGACAATTTATATATAACCGCAGAGAAATTCTCCACAGGCTCAGCAGAACAGATTGTTCAAAATTTACTGACATATAGAAGGAGATTTGTAGGCCTTGCCAAACAGATAGATGATACGAGTATTATTGCAGTGAAGTTTGGCCAGTAGTGGTTATTTGGGAATTTTATCGACTACTAAAATAAGCTTAGATGTCTAATTTGATTGTTACAATCGATGGACCTGCCGCCAGCGGTAAGAGCACTGTGGCCCGACTTCTGGCCAAAAATCTGGGTGCGAGCTTTCTCGATACCGGTGCAATGTATAGGGCTGTAACGTTGGCTGCGATGCAGGCCGGCGTGGATTTGAAGGAAGAAGAGCTGCTCGGAGTTATTAATAAAACTAAGTTCCAATTCTCAATCAAACAGGGCAGGCTTGCAGTATGTATTGACGGAGTCGATGTCACTGAGCAGATACGACAGCCACAGGTAACCGCCAATGCCCGATATATCGCTTCGGCGCCAAAAGTGCGAGGGAGTTTGGTACAAATGCAGCGTGAATTCGCTGCAAAACAGGAGAAAATAGTAACCGAAGGACGTGACCAGGGAACGGTGGCATTCAGCGATGCAGATGTTAAGTTTTACCTGACTGCCGAAGCCGGCACCAGAGCTAAAAGAAGGCAGGCTGAACTGCGGATTAAAGGAATCAACGAAAGTCTTGAGCAAATCCAAAAATCCATTGAAGAACGAGACAAAAGCGACCAGAGCAGAGAAGCAGGGCCTCTGAAACCTGCTGAAGATGCTATTATCGTCGATACTACATATCTGAATATCGAAGAGGTGGTAGCAAAAATCTTAGATTATGTGAACGAAAGATGCTTAAAGAAAAAATAAAAGCAAAATGGTTCTGGCTGGCGCGCTGGATTTGCAGGGTTTTTTGCATTTTGTTTTTTCGCGTGCGCACTTCCGGGGCGGAAAATATTCCTGATAAAGGTGCTTTTTTGCTGGTTAGCAACCACCAGAGCTATCTTGACCCTATATTTTGCGGAGTACCTATTAAAAGACATTTGCATTTTTTAGCACGTGATTCGCTTTTTAAAAACTGGTTTTTTGGCGCACTTATTGCTTCTGTAAATTCGATACCGGTTAAACGTGGCCAAGCAGATTTAGCTGCGATGAGGAGTGTTATCGACAAACTTAAAAAAGGAGCTGGAGTCTGTCTTTTTCCGGAAGGTACCCGTTCGACGGACGGTAAAATTGCGCAGTTGAAGCCGGGTCTCGGTCTTTTGTGCAGGCGAGGGAATGCGGCGGTTGTGCCGGTGGTGATTGACGGGGCTTTCGAGTGCTGGCCGAGGCATAAAAAGGTGTTTTTGCCCGGAGAGGTTTTTATCTGTTATGGTAGAGCGATATCGGCTGAGCAGGCGAAGAATATGGGTGACAGCAAACTGGCGGAATTCTTAACCGATAAACTGCGTCGGATGCAATCGAAAAGCCGGCTAAAACAGGGGAAAAAACCGTACGATTACAGCAGTTGATGAATAGCAAGTTGTCAGTGTGCTTTCAGATTTTTAGAGGATTTTCAATTTTTAGTGACGTCGCTCCGGTGGGGAATGTTGTATTGCGCTGTCAAATAAAAAAGGCCGGCTAAGAACCGGCCTTTTTTTAACCATGTTAAAATACTCCAGTCCTAAAATGAATACTTAACGCTAACAGTAGCCCAAGTCTCATCCTTGTCATTATTGACAGATTTGTCCATCGTTACCTGGTGATGAATTCCCGGAGTAAGGATTACGTTCTCGGCCAGATCGAAGTCTGTCGTTATGCCAAAGGTGGCGTTTGACCAGTCATGGTCGGCGTTTTGACCACCCGGTCCGACACCATCGTTGAAGACAAATTCCGAATGCAGATTCAATACCTGTTCAGGAACATCCGGCAATAAGCCCTCTACAGGTAAGGCGTAGTCGAGCATAAAGATATGTGCGAAGCCCGAAGCCGTTCCGCCTGTTGCAGAATTACTGCCGATTGGTGACTTGCTACTATTAGGCCAGAGCTTAGCAAGATAGTACCTTGGGATTAGACCTTCTACGCCTAATAAGTTTGGCCAGGAAAGAAATACGAACGCTTCCTGTAAGTCGGCGGTTTTCTGGCTGTGATCCGGATAATTGTAGTACACCCATCCAACCATATACTGCGTGGTGTAATATTCTTCGGGATAAAGGGCATTCATATAGTACAAGGTGTAGTCCCAGCGTTCGCCATTTTCGAATTCTCCGGAGTTGGCCCTATGGCCCATGGCGCTGACTCCAAAACCGGTGCCATATAAATCGACATTGACTCCTCCCTGAATGGCGCTTTTGTCGTCATAAATATCAAAGCCGCGCCATACATATTTGCTTTGATAGGTAAATTCTGCTACTCCGTGTAATTCCTCCTGGGCTTGCACGAGAGCGGTCACTACCAGCAGAACAACCACAGCTAACAATACTCTCTTCTTCATAATGATCTCCTTAAAAACTACATTCCTTAAATAACACCTTTGACGACTTTATATTTGAGCCCCCATAACTTACCATTTGCCGCTTTTTCTCATTTCGGCCTTGGGCAGACTTTCGAGGTCTTTGATATATTTTCGCAGTTCTTCTTCCGGCAGCTCGTAGTCCGTAAGATTTCCGGACAGATAAGCGTCGTATCCAAGAAGGTCCATTAAGCCATGCCCACTGTAATTGAAAAGTATCACTTTTTCTTTTCCTTCCTCTTTTGCTTTTTCGGCTTCATCAATAACGGCGGCGAGAGCCTGACTGGTTTCCGGTGCTGCGATAGGCCCTTCACTTTTAGCCCAGGTTATAGCGGCTTTATATGAATCAAGCTGGTGATACGCTCTTGGTTCCAGCAATCCTTCTACTATTGCCTGGCATACCAATGGCGCCATTCCATGATATCGAAGGCCGCCTGCGTGAATCGGCGGTGGAATGAAGGCATGCCCCAATGTGTGCATCGCCAGGAGCGGTGTTGTACACGCCGTATCTCCAAAATCATAAGCAAATGGAGCACGAGTCATTGTTGGACAAGCTGTGGGTTCAACCGGGATGATTTTAATATCAGCGCCATTTATTTTGTCCGCAACAAAGGGGAATGATAAACCTGCAAAGTTGCTTCCACCACCGGCACAGCCAATTACTATATCCGGCAGTTTTTCTCCGGCCGCCTCTAATTGTTTCTTTGCTTCAAGACCGATTATTGTCTGATGAAGTAAGACATGATTCAATACACTGCCCAAAGAATAACGGGTTTGTCCGGCCTTGTCGGTTACGGCTTCTTCAATAGCTTCGCTAATAGCTATCCCAAGGCTGCCGGGCGTATCAGGCATTTTTTCAAGCACTTTTCTGCCGGCATTAGTTTCATTACTCGGACTGGCGACGCAATTAGCACCCCAGACCTGCATCATAATTTTTCGGAAAGGTTTCTGGTCGAAACTTATTCTTACCATAAAGACTTTACATTCAAGCCCGATTATATTGCAGGCAAAAGCAAGAGCGCTTCCCCACTGGCCGGCACCTGTTTCGGTTGTTAATTTCTTGATTCCAAATTCCTTATTGTACCAGGCCTGTGCAACTGCGGTATTAGGCTTGTGACTTCCGGGGGGGCTGTAGCTCTCGTCTTTGTAATAAATGCGCGCCGGTGTTTTCAGATATTTCTCAAGATACACGGCCCTCTTCAGAGGTGCCGGTCTCCAGCGATAAAGAATATTGAGAATCTCGTCAGGTATATCTATCCATCGTTCGGCGCTAACTTCCTGCTCTATTAAATTCATCGGGAATACAGGGGCGAGCATGTCCGGTGATACCGGTTTACCGTCAGGCCCAAGAGGGGGCAGCAACGGCGTAGGTAAATCTGCCGCTAAATTGTACCATTGTCGGGGGATATCAGCTTCCTTCAGCTGTATTTTTTGCTCCATTGCATGATCTCCAAATCATCGTTTTCAATATCATTGATAACAGCGCTAATTCAGCAAAATATAATATGATTAAAACCGGACGTCAAACAAATTAGATATGATTTTTTACGAAATTCAAGAAACAATTTATGAATTTTATTAGTTTTTCTGTTGTAGGAAGCAGAATTTTTGTGTCTGGATTGCCGGGATTCTGTCAGTGAGGACTTTATTCGTAGTTTTTTTGATACTCGATAATATGTTGACATGTTCTTTTGCACTTTTGCAGATGAAGACTATGATTTCTCTATTCTGAGCTTTAGGGGGTTCATTCTAATCGCTATCGATGTTAAAATTGCGATTGACGAGGCAGTTGGTTCCAGGTATTCTTGTAAGCGTAAAACTTTATTTTCAGCATTTCAAAATAAGTGTGAGGACTAAGTCAAACGCTTCGGAAAAAACAAAGTTCAGTAATCAAAAGGGGAAATTGATGAGGAAAGGTTCAAAAAGAAAATTTAGCGAGTTGACTCGCAGAGATTTTATCAAAACGTCGGCGGTGGCAGGGGCGGCAGCCCTGGCATCTGGTACGAATCGTATTTTTGCAGCAGGCTCCGATACGTTGCGGCTTGGTCTTATCGGATGCGGGGGACAGGGCACTCGAGATATTATAAGCTGCATCAAGAGTTCGCCGGGTGTGGGAATTGTTGCAATGGGTGACTTATTCAAAGACCGCCTGCAGCAATCGATTGAAAGCCTCAGGAAAGAAGTTCCTGTCGCTATGAAGGTCGTAGCAGACAATTGCTTTGTGGGGTTTGATGCTTATAAAAAAGTACTACAGTCTGACGTGGACATAGTTTTTTTAACGGCGCCGCCGCACTGGCGTGCTGAGCATTTCAAGGCGGCTGTTGAAGCTGGTAAACATGTGTTTATGGAAAAGCCGGCGGGAGTTGACCCGGCGGGCATTCGTTCAGTTATTCAGACGGCAGAGCTCGCTAAGCGAAAACGTCTGTCGGTGGTTGCAGGTACGCAGCGCCGGCACAGTAAGAAATATCAGGAAACTATCCGGCGGATTCATGACGGTCAAATCGGGGAAATAGTGTCGGCACAGGGCTACTGGAATGGTAGTGACATGCTGGGTTACTGGAAGTGGTATGAAAAAGAAGGGCTTTCGGGTATGGAGTGGCAGTGCAGGAGCTGGCCGTGGTTTACCTGGACAAGCGGTGACCATATTGTCGAGCAGCATGTGCACAATCTCGACGTTCTCAACTGGGCGATTCGGACACATCCGGTACAGTGTGTCGGTATTGGAGGCCGGGCGGTGCGCAACTTAGGTAATATCTATGACCATTTTACCATAGAGTATGAGTATCCGAGGGGTGTTCGCGTTTTGAGTATGTGCCGGCAAATCAACGGCTGCACCGATAGGGTTGCTGAGCGCGTTGTTGGTACAAAAGGAATCGCCTATGTTGACCGGGGTGTGATTGAGGGCGAGAATCCTTTTGAATATGACGGCCCGGACTCCGACCATTACGTGCAGGAAATGGCTGACCTTATACAGAGCATTCGTAAAAACTCTCCAATCAACGAGGGTAAACAGGTAGCTGAGAGTACGATGAATGCCATTATGGGCAGGATGAGTGCTTATACCGGCCGGGCGCTAAGCTGGAAATGGGCGATGAACGGGTCGAAACTGGACTTGAGACCACCGAAATACGAGTTCGGAGATTTACCAACGAGACCTGTTGCAATTCCCGGTAAGACAAAACTTATTTAGGCGGTTTAACATAATGGACGGTCAGTTAAGGGGACAACTTATGGTAAAGCAGGGAGTACAAAAAACCTCTGATATATCACGTAGAGATTTTATCAAGACCTCGGCAGCTTTGGGAGCGGCAACAATAGCATCGGGTACAAACCGAATCTTTGCCGCAGGCTCTGACAAGATACGCATCGGTTTGATTGGCTGCGGCGGTCGAGGGACATACGATACTACTAATTGCCTGAACTCTTCTCGGAATGTAGAGCTTGTGGCGATGGGAGACGTTTTTAAAGACCGGGTGGATAGTTGCCGCGGGAGGCTCAAAAAGAATTTGGGCGATAAGGTAAAGGTGACCGAAGAAAAATCATTTTTCGGTTTTGATGTGTACAAGCAGGTGCTGGCGTGCGATTTGGATATGGTAATACTTACCGAGACACCGCATTGGCGTCCGGAGCATCTGAGGGCGGCGATAGAAGCGGGCAAGCATGTGTTTATGGAAAAACCGGTGGCGGTGGACCCTGTTGGTGTTCGGTCGGTGATTGAATCGTCGAAACTCGCAGATGAGAAAAATCTGACTATAGTGGCCGGCACGCAGATGCGGCGTATATCACATTTGGTGGAAGGTATCAAGCGTATCCATGATGGCACATTGGGAAAAATTGTGGGTGGACAGTGCGTGAGGCTTAGTGGAGGGATGTTAGACTGGGGGCCGAAGGAACGCCGGCCGGACTGGTCGGATATGGAATGGCAGATACGCCGGTGGTTATTTTTTACGTGGCTCTCCGGAGACTTTATAACCGAAATGCATGTGCACAATCTTGATTTAATGAACTGGGCTTTCGGTGGCCCTCCAGTCCAGTGTATGGGTATGGGCGGCCGGCAGGTGCGAACAGGTCCTGAGTATGGAAATGTTTACGACCATTTAGCTGTGGAGTATGAGTATCCGGACGGCGTGCGGATTGAATATATGGGAGCGCAAATAGACGGAATTTTTGGTCGTAACGACCAGCGGTTAGTCGGGACGAAAGGTTCGGCTTATCTGGATTTTGGAAGTGTCAAATTGGAAGGAGCGAACCCGGCTGAGATTGCATGGGACCAACACAATCCCTGCCTGAAGCAGCATGCAGACCAAATCGCGGCGATTCGAGAGGGTAAACGGCTTAATGAAGGTAGGCGTATTGCTGAAAGTACGCTGACTGCGATTATGGGCAGGATGAGTGCTTACACCGGCCGGGCGCTAAGCTGGAAATGGGCAATGAACGGGTCTAAACTGGACTTGAGACCACCTAAGTATGAATTCGGGGATTTACCAATGAGACCGGTTGCTATTCCCGGTAAAACGAAATTAATCTAAAAACGAATGGAGGATTTTATGAAGCGCTTTAAGAATTTAATCACAATTGTTGCGGCAATTACAATGCTGTTGGCAGTACGGGCAGTCTCGCAGATGAAAGAGGACGAACCTATTGTCCCTAAGAAGAAAATGATGTTATGGAACGGTAAGGATTTCACCGGCTGGAAATTGTTTGTGGGCGACTCCGAACATGATGTTAAAAAGACGTGGT
>JASFVS010000217.1:0-5513 GCA_050049715.1 Phycisphaerales bacterium | reverse complement strand
CCTCCATTGCCTTCTCGGCATTACCTTCAACATAGTATTTCGCGGCTCTTGCGTAACGGTCTTCGGCCAATCTCGATTTACCTGTCCATTGCAATTCATCTCTTGCGCCAAACCTTTTTCGGCGCACATCATCCACTCTTGCCTGACTGTTCGTATCCTCCGGCTCATCGATAATATGAGGCGTAAGCAACACGATAACCTCCTGGCGTTGATTCGTATCAGTAGTTGACCTGAATAATGCTCCTATAAGCGGCAAATCACCCAACAAAGGTATCTGCCTTCGGCTTGTTACTACAACGTCTCTAAACAGACCACCGATAACAATAGTCTGACCGTCTCTAACCATTATGTTGGTTGCAAGCTCCGTTGACTGCTCGTCGGGAATATTGTTAGCTTTTAAAGTACCGGAACTGTCCTTGGGATGAATATCCATCCGGATATACCCATCGTTACCTATATAGGGTCTGAAAGTTAACTTAGTACCGGTATCGAGGAAGTCAACTTGCTGAGTCGTCGAAGTCTGTGTTTGTGTGGTCTGTGATGTATAGCCTATTTTGGTACCGATATATACCTGGCCAAGTTGCTTATTCACCGCCAGAATCTTCGGATTAGCGAGAATCGTAGTATCGGTTACAGTCTCCAGTGCAGTGATAAATGCCCTGAAATCGCCTGAACTGATTCCAATTCTGAGCCCGGAACCTCCAACATTAGTGAAGCCAGCAGTCTCTATTGGTGAACCTGCTGATAAAGCGCCCACCTGTTGTAGAGGATTCAATCCAGCAGTCTGAGAGCCTTCAAGCACACCACCTAACACACTATCCTGAGTACCTCCCGAAGCTGTTGTACCCGTTAGACTTACTCCCGCCGCAAAGTTCAGGTCGACACCCATTTCCATGCCCTCGTTTAAAGTGGCACTGAGAATTGTCGCCTCAACAAGCACCTGCTTGGGTCGAACATCAAGTTCTTTAAGCATTCTTTCCGCCTCGGCGATATTTTCAGGATAGTCCATAATAACTATGGTGTCATTCAGTGCCATAGTATCGCCACCACCTGTCCCCGCGCTAATTGATTCCCCCGTTGTAACAGTAACTGCAGGAGGAGTGCTGCCCTGAATACTCCCGGTACCGCTCAGTACCGGCGCGATTAGCTTCATTGCCTCAGCGGCACTAATGTAATAGAGCGTAAAGACCTTATATCTCATACGGTCGGGATTATTGTATTCCTCTCTGGTATATACTCTAATGAGATTTCCCTTTTGCTCGTACTTGAGGTTGTCACCTAAAATCGCATCCATAGCTTCTTCAAAGGTCACATTGGTAAGACTCCTGAACGCCAATACGCCCTTTACGTTCGGTGAAGGCACGATGTTTTTCCCACATAATCTACCCAACATCGCAAGAGCGTCCCGGACGCCAAAATCCGCCTCACAGTTAAATACCGGAATTATTCCATCCTGGAGAACACTTTCCTGATTGTTGCTCGCCCCAATTTGTGTCGAGCTTATCCCGGCAACAACCGGCCCCTGGTTGATATCAGCAACCGCAATCGCCGCCATCACAACCAGCACAACGCTCCATACAATTAAATTGTTTCTGATTTTAACATTGTTTTTTGACCTCTTTTTACGACTCATAATTCATCTCCTCGTTTTCTTGCGGACATCCTTTTATACATCATGATGGATCATCCGCCGTATTCAGTTCATCTGTGTTAATTTCAAAGTTATTCTTGCTTCTCCAAATTTTATTACCACCGCGTCTTCTTTAATTTCAAATACTTCGCATTCGTATTTATCAGCACCATCTACAACGAATACTTTTCCCCCAACACTCAATACATTATCATTGATAAAAGCCAGGGGACTTTCGCCTGAAACTATTGCTTTCAGTTCCAGCTTCTCCGCAACTTTTTTTATTACTTCTTGGTCACCGTTTTTTGAAACGATATTTACTTCTTCAACGCCAGCCGACTTTCGCCCCTGACCGCCAATAAAGCTCTGCCAGTCCTCCAGGGTAAAAAAGTCTCTGGAGATTACATCATTACGCCCTGCAATTTGAGGCAACTCAATAAATGAAATCTTCAATTCCGGCTCCGACTGCCCCTTATCGTTTACCTGCCCTGCTGTACGTGCCGCTTCGGCAGCTTCCGGCTCACTTTTAGTAAGTACTCTGCCCCACATAAAGACCATCAGCGTAATCAAACACAACGCCATAACCGCCTTTTTCTTTTCCGCGGCCAATTGATTATAAATCCTTTTAGTGCCGCTAATGCTGTTTCTCGCATTTTGTTTCATTATCGTCTTTTGCCTTTTTATCCCTGTCCCGCCTGAGTCCTGTAATAAATTACCGCCTTAGTCTCCATACTCACTTCTCCATTAAAATCACTGTTATTAATAAGTTTCACGTGTTCTATACGAACCAACCTGTCCAATACCTGTAATCTTTGAAAGAACTTAAATATCTGTGCTAATTCGCCTTTACATTTTATATTCACAGGTATGCAGTTCAGCTTTTCGGTTTTTATCTCAACGCCAGGTTCAATCACCTGCTCAGTTAAGCTATTCTCATTCATCACATCAGCAATTCCCTGCAAAAATTCACCAAGAGCTCTTTGCTCGGGAATATTGGACTCGTAGTTTTTGAGTTCCCTGTTAAGCTCCTCCAACTGCTCCTTTAGCAGCTGTATTTGTTGGTTGTCCGCCGAGCCTTTGGCAACAGTCAGTATCTGTGTGGATTTAATCTGTCTTATAGCCTTTATTTTTCTGCGCAGGGGCAGATACCTGAACAGTACAAATCCACCTACCATCACCAGGGTTGCAATACAAATCGTTAGTTGTTGTCTTTCTCGAAACAACATTATTATTTTCTACCCTTAAAATTCCTTACAACTCGCGATAATTTGCCAGATAACAACATATCTCAAACTTACTTACATGGATATTTCCTTCAGCCCGGCTAATATCCCTTATATTCGCATTTCCATGTCTTGAGCCGGACAAAGAGTTGCCTGTCGTATTTATCTCGAAGGTCCTCGAAAAAGATGGTACAACCTGGCAAAAATAAGACGAATCTTCTAACTTACGTATTAAGGCCGCCACATCGCCTGCATCCGCTGCGATGCCGTTTATTGTCACTTTAAATCGCACACCTCCAAGTGGAAGCTGCTTTTTCTCATTAAGCCTTGTTCCTACAGCTCTTACAACATTACCACTACGAAAAGAGGGATTTGTCTGCTGTTCGCTTTCATATTTTTCAGCGGCAAATTCCAATTTGCTCAGCACTATCTTTTTATCAATCAAAAAACTCAATTCCGCCAAAACACTTGCAACATCGATTTTGGAATCAATCTCATCTAACGACTTTTGTTTTTCCCATAAGGCTTTCAATTCATTCTTAAGACCGACTAACTGAACTGATGTTCCTTCTGCCTCAGCTTGTTTTGTCGCCATATTAGTGAAATGAGCATGTGCCCTGGAAATCGAATGCGTGGTAATAATATTCCACACAATCATAACCACAAATACACCACCTAATGCGATGTACTGCGTGCGATAGCTGACCTGACGCCTACGCCCGCTCTTATACCATTCTGGAAGAAAATCAATTTCTTTCATGCCCGTCTCTCACTCACCACTTCGTGACTTACGCTCTCTACACTATTCCAACCTTTCAGGCTAAGTCCCACAGCTACCGTCCATTCGGAAAGTAAACCACGTCTGTCACTATCGAAATTCAAATTCCTTCTCTCGCTTGATAAATCGAATCCTCTTAACGGCTGAGCCACCTCAATCTCAACCGCCAATTGTCGCCTCAAAATATCAAGTAGAATATATTCGTATGCTCCTCCTCCTGTAAAAACTGCTCTTTCCACGCGCTTGCCTCTGAACGTTACCGTATAATATCTAAGACAGAGCGATATCTCCCTTGTCAGCTCTTCTGCTACCGTACCTACTGCATCAACTATCGTCTGTCTGGTCGATGCATCTAATTTTGGCTCACTTTCAGTCAGTTCCTGCTCTTCCAAAGAAGGCCTTGGTCTCGAAAGGCTTTTTTCCATCTGAAGTGCCTTTCGCAACATTCCCGCCTCGCCAACGTTGACACCTAATTTAGCTGCAACCTCCTCATTGAATTTCTGACCTCCTATCGGTATCTGTTTAACAAAACTAATTTCTCCTCCACGACCAAATACCACAGTTGTTACCTGGTTTCCCACATCTATAAAAACAACCGTACGCTCTCTATCTTCCTGTCGTCTCAAGGACCTTTCAAAACTTCTGAACAACGCACACGGAATCGTATCTATTGATACCGGCCTAAGACCGGCCTCCTCGAGCATTTCAATGTGGTTCTTTATTACTTCATTATCCGCCGCAAATAAAATCAGCTCATTCTTAATCTCATCACCCTGATGAACATTGCCGGCAACCATATACTTCACAGCATCTTTGTCCGGGTCCAATCCAAAACGCTGAGCAACTTCCTTTTTTAAAACCTGCTCGATTTCGCCATTCTGAACCTCGGCCAATCGTAAGCTTGTAATTTTTAGTCCTTCATTCGGAAGGCATGAAATAACATTTCTGCCGTTAAAGTTGCCTTTCTCAATCATTCGTCGTATCGCCGAAATTACGAACTTTCTTCTTTCCTGAATATCACCGTCAAGGTCAGGATCAACGCGAGTTTTTTCCGCAGCGATAACGCTTAGCTGCTTTCCATGCGCCTGCAATTGAAGCATTTTGATAGAGTTTTGACCTAAGTCCAACCCTATCGGTCGCAGACCTCGAGTTTTAAGACCCCAGCTTATCATTTATAATTTTCCCTCCTCAGTTTGCTTAACATTACTATTCTGTAATGCTGTGGATATCACATACGCTTAACTAAACTTGCCCTGCTTAGACAAAGACAACAAGGCTGCTTAGCCTCGTGTTCATACTTAATTAGTCGAGATATATCCCGTAACAGCCTCTACCATGACCGTAGCAGTCGTACCACCAGCCTCCAAGTTGATAACACCATTATTTAAAGGACTACCACTTCCGTTATAAGGGCTTCCGAGATAATCAAATTTCACCTCGCTTGTCGTATCAAAATCAACATTAACAATATTGACTTTATTCAATCTCCCATCATTCTGAAAATCCACCATATAGTTAAATCCCTTCTTTACAGGATGAGGGATTACTGTACCGGACTGATCCTCTATCCAGTAACACTCTGTATTATCATCAAATACCACTGAGAAATTCTGCCCTCTGCTTATCGCCATACTCTTAGCGTATTCCAGGTCCGCCACAAGCATATTTACAGCAGACTTGATTTGTACGCTGGCCGCTGAACTCATCATCGGTATCGCCGTCAGCGCCGCTATAGCAATTATCACAACCACAATAATAATCTCTGTTAAAGTAAAACCGCCCTTTGCGTGTCGCAGACAATTTCCAGTAATCCTTCTTAAACACAAAACATCCGGCTTAACCTGTGGATATGATGAATTTAACATTCTAAATAGACCTCCTC
>JASFVS010000216.1:0-5517 GCA_050049715.1 Phycisphaerales bacterium | reverse complement strand
AACAAACTGATTTCTGAGATATTTCCGGAACTTGAAGATGGAAAATGACAGAAAGGAAAAAGGCTTCACATTAGTTGAACTGATGGTCGTCGTTTTAATCCTTGGTATCTTAGCTGCTGTAGTAGTTCCTATTCTTCGCGGTCGACTCCAACAGGCAAAATGGGCTGAAGCTGCTGCGATGGCCGACTCTATTAGTAATGCCGTACGTGCTTGCTATGCCCAAGACCCCGCCGTAGCAATAGCAATGATAGGCAGCAGGGCCGACGCTCACCTGGGACCTTTAGGCTTCCAGACAGGCGGTCTTAGCGGTAAATACTTTCGGGCCAATAATTTCACGATTGCTGATATAGATGGCAACGGAAACATTACTATCACAGTAACAGCCCCCGCTGGATTAAATGGCTCGGCTCAACTTGATAAAACGAACGGCTGGGTTTATACACCTTAAGAATTTTACGGATTTTTCAAGTTTCCTTAAGCATTATTGGAACTAAAAAATATCAAACCTATTACCTCATTTTCAATCCTAGGAACATCTCAAAGGCCACTTGAATAACGAACTAATCTTTATGATGACATGAGTATAGCAACCAGCAAATACTAACTAAACACTTGACTTGAACACAATTAATTTCTATAATCTATTGTCGTTTTTCCTCATCGACATTAAAGGAGGAGCTCTATGAGATCTGAAACAGGTTTTTTCCGGACCTTAGGATGATACCGGCCGGGTGGATGGTCTACTAACTAAAGTCGAAGTAATGCATAGACGAAGTAATGTCAAGTGTGCTGTTTTCCGTGGTTTGCGTGTACTTTTACATAAAAAACCAATGAAAAAGAGGCAAAATTAAGAATGAAGAAAACCCGTAAACGCTTCCTGATTTCCTGGTTCAGCAAACAAACCGCCAAGACATTGGCTAAAACAGAAGAAAAGCTGAAAGCTGAGTCTGTGGCAAGGGCCAAAGCAGAGGAAAAGCTAAAAGCAGAACTTAAGTCCAGAGACAAGATAATACAGGAAATCAGGGATGAAGCGGACAAAATGCTCTTCAACCAATATCGCAGGTATGGCGTCTGGGAAGAAAGATTTATGGCCCAGACCAGAAAGAAGTTAGCGGTAAACAAGGTACAAACAGAAGAAAAGATACGTTCTTATACTGAAGCATTGGCCCGGGCGGAAGAGAAGGTTAACTCTTATGCCCAATCATTAGCTCAGGCAGAAGAAGAGTTGGCCGCTGCTCAGGAACAGGTTAAAAACGAAGCTTCGGCCAGAGCGGCGGCCGAAGAGAAAGTTCGTTTCTACGTCGAATCATTAGCTCAGGCTGAGGAAAAGTTAGCCGGTCTTCAAGGACAGGCAAAAACTGAAGATACAACCCAAACAGATGAAGAGTTAACCAAAGCCCAGGAGCAGGTAACAATTGAGGCTAAGGCCAGAGCCCAGGCCGAAGAAAAGGTCCTTTCATACACTACAGCATTAGCCCAGGCAGAGGAGAACTTGGCCAAAGCTCAAGAGCAGGTAAAGACAGAAGCTATGGCCAGGGCCGCAGCGGAAGAAAAAGTACGCTCGTATGCGACAGCATTGGCCAGGGCAGAGAAAAAACTGGCTAAAGTTCAAAAGCGTACAAAGACTGAAGTCACAGCAGAAATAGCTGCAGAAGATTACCTTGAGGAGAAAAGCAAAAGACTAAACAGAATAACAAGCCATATTACAGAGATAATAAAGACTTTAAAACAAATCATTATTGGCGGCTACCTGGTAGGAGTGAGGAAAAGAAAATACGCCCTACTGTCACTATTGGCAATATCAGTAATTATCACAGCTTTTACATTCGCGGTTAAATCTACAAAGGTCCGGCCGGTGGCCGACCCCGGCAGCGTAACAACCCAGGAAGATAGAACTATAGCGGTCAGCTTGACCGGCAGCGACACCGAGCAAAGACCGCTTACTTACACCGTAGTAACAAAGCCCTCCCATGGAAGCCTGAGCGGGACAGCGCCGAATCTGATTTATACGCCGAATAACGATTTTAACGGACAAGACAGCTTTGCCTTCAAGGTCAATAACGGCCAAAGAGACAGTCATGAAGCAACTATATCAATTACAGTGCTGCCTGTTAATGACGCTCCGAAAGCAATTGCTCAATCCAAGACAACAAAAGCAAATAAAACTATAGGCTTCACACTAACGGGCAGTGATGCCGACGATGATTCGTTGAATTTCATTATTTGTGCGAAACCTAAACACGGCGAACTCACATTTGATGCAAATTTTAAAACCAACGGAAGATTATCCTATACACCTGAGCCTTATTTTGCAGGTTCGGATGTTTTTACTTTTAAGTTGAATGATGGCACCGTGGACAGCATATCAAAAATGGTATCCATTAAAATAGCTGCGAATAAGCCTCCTGTAGCGATTTCCGATTCGATAACAACAACGGAAGATAAATCTGTAGAAATCAACTTAACAGGCACTGACCCGGATAAAGACCAATTGACCTATAACGTCGCAGAAGGCCCGTTACACGGGAGATTGGACGGCACAGCGCCTGATATGACTTATACGCCGGAATCGAACTATTATGGCCCGGACAGCTTTACATTTTATGCAAGTGACAACCAGGCAAACAGTAAAAAGGCGACGATATCAATCAAAGTGTTACCTGCGAACGATGCTCCGAAAGCAAGTCCCCTCTCGGAAACGGCAAAAGCAGACAACCCCACATCGATCACATTAACAGGAAGTGATACTGACGGAGACCCGTTAAGATTCACTATTGGTACGGTACCAAAGTACGGAAAACTTACCCTCGATAAAAATTTCAGCACCAACGGAAAGCTAATTTATCAATCCAAATCCGGTTTCGAAGGCACAGACACTTTCACTTTTACGTTGAATGATGGTAAAATGAATAGCGCTCCGGCGAAGGTATCTATCAATGTAAATCAGAACAGACCTCCTGTAGCAAAACCGAGTTCAGTAACAACGGAAGAAGACGCGCCTGTAGCAATCAACTTAACCGGCACAGACCCGGATATGGACCCATTAACTTACAGTATAATAATGGCTCCATTTAACGGCAAGCTGAGCGGGACAGAGCCAAATCTGACATACACACCCAAGAAAGATTTCAGCGGACTAGACAATTTTACTTTCAAGGTCAACGACGGCATATCAGACAGCGCTTATGCTACGGTGTTAATTAAAATTTCGCCATCTAACGACCCGCCAATTGCCCTTGGAAAGTCCGTAACGACCCAGGAGGACACCCCATTACCGATAAGTTTAGCGGCAAGTGACCTGGAAAATGACAGACTAACTTACAATGTACTAACAAAACCATCTCATGGCAGATTGATGGCCGGGCCGGCACCGACTCTGACGTACATACCGGAACCGAACTATTATGGCCCGGACAGCTTTGATTTTAAAGTCAGCGATGAAAACGCGGACAGTGAAAAGGCGACGATATCAATTAAAGTGTTACCTGCAGATGACCCTCCTAAAGCAACTCCTCTGTTGGAATCGACAAAAATACAAAAACCTTTATCGACCACTTTAAAAGGCATTGATGTCGATGGGGACCCACTTAGGTTTATTATTTGCACGGAACCTGAATACGGCGAACTTACCCTTGACCCGGAATTCAGCACCAATGGAAAATACACTTATCAACCCCAGCCTGCCTTCGAAGGCTCGGATGCTTTTACCTTTAAAGTTAATGACGGCACTTTCGAGAGCGCCCCGGCGACCGTATCTATCGATGTAACCCAAAATCGGCCTCCTGAAGCGAATCCTTATTCGGTAACCATCGATGAAGATGAATCCGTAGCGATTAACTTAACAGGAACCGACCCGGACAAAGACCGATTGACATATCATACTATAATGCCTCCATTCAACGGCAGACTGACCGGCACAGAGCCGAACCTGATTTATACACCTAACAGGAACTTCAACGGATTAGACAATTTTACATTCAAAGTCAACGATGGTACTTCAGACAGCCCTTACGCTTCGGTATTAATCACAGTTTCGTCAGTTAACGATCCTCCCACAGCCGTTGAAGACAGTGTGATAACCAATGAAGACACGCCTATAAAAAATATCGATGTGCTGGCCAATGATTCGGACGTAGACAACATAAGGAGATATACGGACCTGGACACGTTCAGTTTAACCGACGTCAACCAGAGCGCCAACAGCACGGTCACCATCAATCCCGACGGTACGCTGAACTACAGTCCCAACACAAACTTCTGCGGTAACGATGTGTTTACGTACACAGTCGCCGATGACAAAGGCCAAAGCAGTACCGGCACGGTGAACGTTACCGTCAACAAAATTAATGATGCCCCTTCAATTACTTCAGAACCTGTAATTACAGCAGAAGCCGGCGAGCTATATCAATACAAAGTCGAGGCCGCAGACCCGGACAAAGAGGATACGCTAACTTACCTCTTAGTTACCAAACCCAACGATATGACCATAAACTCCGCCACAGGATTGATAAAGTGGAACCCGACAGAGGCCCGGATTGGGACTAACGAGAAAGTAATGGTCCAGGTTATGGACAGTAACAGCGTTCCGGTCTCTGATACTCAACTATTCAGCATTCAGGTAAAAGCACCTCCGCCCAAAATGGCGACATTAACCGTAACAAACGGCTACAACCAACGAAGCAGAAAAACATTGTCGGCAGAAGGCAAAATCGGCGCTATTCAAAATAGTGATAACATGCACGGAGAAATCAGCTTCGGCTCATACACATCTTACGATTTCTCGGATTTATCCATTCCCGCCGATGCCCAAGTTCAGGCGGTCGTCATTCGCGTCGAACATTACGAGGAAGAACGATTTACAACAGGTAAATTAGAATGGGCCGTAGGCACCGGCTGGCCGAATAAACCTGTAAAGTGGGCTTCAATAAATGCCTCGGTGCATAAAGGTAAATCTCGCGAGGCCGTAGATTCATGGGATGTTACAGGAGTCACGGAAACACTTGAAAAAATAAATTCACTCCAATTGCAAATCAGGAATAACGACCACATTGCCCGCAAAAGAACTTTCATAAACCATGTAAATGTAATAGTCAAGTGGAAGTGATTCGCATAGCACGGCGCACTTGCCGCTCCAAGAATTACAAACCTGCCCATAGAGCACTAAATCCTTCAATTTAAAGATGGCGGGCTGGCCTCCAACGATATTTTCAGAGCCCTTTTGGACAATAGCGCAGCTCTCGATAAGTAAGGCTCAGGATGGACTAATTCAACCGGGGCCTCGTAGCATAGTGATCCGCAATGTTGTAGATTAGGGGGGCTGTTTGAACCGGTAACGAACGGCACCCGGGTTTCCGCGTGCGACGCTCATTAGTTCATGGATATCCCGGGCCTGGCCCAGTCTGGCTGGTTGAAAGGGAATACCCCAAGTATATAAACGCTCTCCCACAGACCTACCAAAGCGCCCCATGTCAATCTCGATTTCCCGGCCGCTGTCGCGCAGAGCCACGAGTTGTCGGC
>JASFVS010000017.1:0-18355 GCA_050049715.1 Phycisphaerales bacterium | reverse complement strand
TTTTATAGATGTAAGCCGTTTCAGAAGTATAGTTCTGCGTGGAGGACATAACGATGCCTGCGCCCCGTTTGTTAAAGACGAATGGGCCAGACGTCTTTTCAGAGAGATGGGAGAACTTCAGGTTACCGGTACATTTGCTAACCTTTATCTTAATGGCGAGTACAAAGGTTACTATAATCCCTCCAGTCGCCTTGATGAAGAATTCCTTCAGGAATGGTATGGTACTGACAATGAGTTCGATGTGATTAATCAGTCGGGACTCAGAGATGGCACCTGGGATGCCTGGAACAACCTGCTCGATTATGCAGAGAGCCACAACCTTGCCAATACTGCTGAATATGAATATGTCGCAAACAAGGTCGATATCCCGAATTTTATAGATTTCCTGATTCTTGAAATTTATATAGCCAACTTTGACTGGCCCGGCAATAATTGGGAAGTCCACCGCGAAAGGTCGGATACGGGTATATTCAGGTTTTCTGTTTGGGATGCAGAAGGTCTGGCCGAAACCTGGGCTGTCGGCAACAATTTTGAGATGACGGCCTTTGAGGATTATCCTACCTGGTCAAATACCAGTGGACTGAACCATATGTCAGATCCTGTTTCGAGACTTTATCGTGCTCTAAGGGTCAGCCCTAAATTCAGACAGCTCTTTGCCGACCGTGTGCACAAACACTTTCGTAATGGCGGCATACTTACAGAGTCCCATTTATTAGCTCGATGGTGGGAAGTCTTCTCCGAGGTATCGTTGGTCCTGCCGGAGACGGAACAATATCCTGTGAGATTCGTTCCTGATAGTTTTATACCGAATCGTGAACCCCATGTATTGGCTGCTTTCGAGGAGAACGGCTTATTCGACCGTGACTTTAGCGCGCCGGTATTCAATATAAACGGTTCTTACCAGCACGGCGGTTACACTTCAACTGGCGATATCTTAATTATAACTAATCCTAACAATTCCGGCACAATTTATTTCACCACCGATGGCACAGACCCTGCTATACCGGGTGAATCTCCGCAACAGGTCATAGATACAACTCTTGTAGCTGAGAATGCTTCCAAACGAGTACTGATCCCAACGGGAAACATTAGTAATGCATGGAAAGGCGGCAGTGTTTTTAATGACTCCGGCTGGACGCTTGTCGCAGGTTTTCCCGGCGGCGTTGGATATGAAAGAGGGTCAGGCTATGAGCAGTATATTAGCCTTGATGTTGCCGACCGGATGTATAATAGAGCCAGTGGTTGTTATATCCGGATACCCTTCGAAATTACAGTAGATCCCGACCTCTTTGAGCTTATGATACTTAGGATTAGATATGACGACGGTTTTGTCGCATACATAAACGGTGTCGAGGTACAAAGGGCTATGGTCAATGGCACGCCAAATTGGAATTCATACGCATCAGGAAACCATGAGGCGGGAGGCCTTCAATCTTTTGATATATCGGAAAGGACAGACCTTCTTCGAGAGGGTCAAAATATATTGGCAATCCATGGCTTGAATGTTTCTCTTACAAGCTCCGATTTCATCATCTCCGCAGAATTGGCAGCCGGTCATCTCACCGGTGGAACCAGTCCCGGCGTTTCGGATAGCGGAATTGAATACACCGGGCCGATTACAATAAACAAGTCCACGCACATAAAGGCAAGAGTGCTGTCTGGTTATAACTTGTCCCCTCTCAATGAGGCGGTTTTTGCAGCCGGGCCGGTCAAAGAAAATCTTCGCATTACTGAAATTATGTACCATCCGTTCGATACAGGCCAACCGGAAGACTCAAACACTGAGTATATAGAACTGACGAACATTGGGACAGAAACAATAAACCTTAATCTGGTAAAATTTACCAATGGTATTAACTTTACCTTTGGTGATATTGAATTAGCACCGGGCCGGTACGTTTTAGTGGTAAAGGACGAGTCTGCCTTTTTAAATAAATATCCGGCGTTTCCAGGTCCTATCGCGGGCCAATACACAGGCTCACTTGATAATGCAGGAGAAAAAATCAGGCTCGTGGATGCTGTCAATCAGACCATTTTTACATTCCGATATAGGGATAATTGGTATGACACCACTGATGGCCTTGGCTTTTCGCTTACAGTCGAAGACCCCGTAAATGCCGATGTAAACGATTATGATTATGAGACCAACTGGCGACCAAGCGCTGCTCTCGGCGGCTCACCGGGCTACGAAGACTCTTCTGAAGCGCCGTAGATTAGCTTTGTTGAAAACAAATAAATGCTTAGACATTCACACACGGGAATTTTACCTTAAAATTACAAAGGCTGGCCTCTGATGATTCAGAACAACCTGATACAATGATTGAAGATGGTTAGAAGTATGTTATTTGGGAGGATTTTGTGTGTGAGCCACTCAAAATACACTATTTCTTACAGCTTTTCAACTGTAGCCGTTTCCGAAGGTGGTCTTTGAGACTCATGGAAAAAAGATAAAAAGTGAGCATTTTTTGACTTGCCTTTCCAAACACCTGTATTATAATATCTACCGTTCTTTGAGAAAAAAATGCTTTCGTTTTAGGTCCCCGCCCAGAGGATGGGTGTGGATAGACAAAAGGGAACGCGGTGAAAATCCGCGACGGTCGCGCCGCTGTGAGCGTCCGCCCCGGTTCTTTCCGGGAATTCTCAAAACAATAAGCCACTATTCAGCAGAGGTGAATGGGAAGGCGTTTTGGGATAGGATGTGAGTCAGAAAACCTGCCTGAAGTGACATTGCCATGAACATGTTCTCGCGATTGGAACACGGTTTGTGATCGTAAGAGGCATTTTCTGCCGGTCTACGAGAAATCCATTGGATTGAACCGCCGTCCCCTTTGTGAGGACGGCGGTTTTTTTATTTGTAATATTCCCCGTCGCGTATGGCAGGATGAACATTAAGAAAGGAGGTAGGGATTAATGAGCTAAGTATTCGTTGTAAAAGAGCAATGTGTTATTGAATGCTGAGTGAAGTTAAAACCATTTTATGGTAAGTCACGATTACATAGAACAAGAGTGCTCTTACTAAAAGTGTTGAGAGGAGTAGAATTATGAGAATTCAAGGTTTGTTCATTTTGGGATGTCTTTGTTTAATACCAAGCTTGGTTGCAGCAACTCCCGTGGAAGTCGGCACAGGAGTCAATACTGCGTCGGTTTATATCGAGTGGTCCGATGGTTTCAATGTGGAATTCCTGGTTCACTTCGGCCAGACCGAATCGGACACCACAACCGGTTTGGGACTTATGGATATAATCGAAGCCGAATCGGAATTAACCACGGTACGGGATGACTTAGGCTGGGGAGTGTATATCGATGGTATCAGCTATCAAGGGCGCAGTAACGAGGGATATGCCGGCGGCGAACTCTGGTGGCATTATTGGGAAAACAACGCAGGCAGCCAAAATCCCTGGCAATCGTCCATGACCGGTGCAGTGGGGCGAATTATCGCTCATGGTGATGCGGATGCTTGGATTTATGGTCATGGCAACGAACCTCCGGCCATTGACGTGGTAAATGTCGGTTCGGGAGTGAATCATGCCAGTGTATTTATTGAATGGTCGGACGGTTTCACAGCCGAATTTTTGGTTTCTTTCGGCAATATCGAAACGGATACAACGACCGGCCTGAGCTTAATGGATATAATCGAAGCCGAGACGGAGCTGACGACCGTACGGCAGGACTCCGACTGGGGGATGTATATAGACGGAATAGGCTATCAGCGTCATTATAATGAAGGCTGGGATGGCGGTGATGCATGGTGGCACTACTGGGAGAACAATGCGGGCAGTCGCACGGATTGGAGTATGGCCGGTACAGGCGCAAGCGGGCGTGTTATCGCTCATGGTGATGCGGACGGTTGGATCTACGGGCACGGTAACGCACCGGCTCCAGCTAGTGAGAATCCCTTCTTGGCCGGTTACGGGCAGTACGTTTACGATGCCAACGACTTCGCTACGATATGGATAGAGTATGGTTCTAACGGTGTGAAAAATGACTGGCTCACCGGCGAACCGTTCGACGATCCCAACGCGGCTCTTGGCCGGCCCACGGTCGATACCAGTGGAGATGATTGGTATATTCCCATGGATATGAACACCCCAGCACTTCCGGTTTTTCCGCCGTTCAGGTCCTACGAACTGGCTTACCTGGGTGAGGGCGGAACGATCACACTTGGTTTCAACCACCCTGTACGAGACGACGTGGAAAATCCTTACGGGATTGACTTTATTGTTTTCGGCAATCCGTATCAGACCATCGGCGGCGGCGAGGGCTGGACCAACGGCAATCCTCGATCTGTGACTGTCGGTCCCTCGGGCGGAATTGAGCCCGGTATTGTCTCTGTCAGCCAGGACGGCCAGACTTGGTACAGCTTTACCAACGATCCGAATTTTATGTCTGATGATTCTAATTTCATTAAGCTTGCCAGCGACACTGAGGATGGCCCGTTCTGTGATGGATTTGCACCGACTCTGGGGCGGGTTTATGATCCGAATTATGCGGATGCTTCTCTGGGAGACTGGAATCGTTGGTGGGCCGAACCCACGAACCCGACACTTCCTCTCGATCCGTCACTTTCCTATGCATCGTTCGGCGGCATGTCTGTTGCCCGTATCGCCGAGACCTATGGGGACTCCGCGGGTGGCGTTGGATATGATCTGGCCCGACTCGATTTACCGGTCGATCCCGACACAGGTCTTAAGTGGTTCCAATATATTCGGATCGACGATGCACCGGGCAGCGGCTCACCGGAAGTGGACGCGGTGGCCGATGTGAGTTGTCCGGGCGACTATAAGCATCCGAAGCCCGTTGGCGATTTAAACGGGGACTACCGTGTAGACGATGCGGATGTAGCTATCGTCGAAGGCTTCCTCGGTCAAGTGATTACCGAGCCGGGTGTGCCTGCTGAAATAGCAGACCTCAACGGTGACGGTACGGTTGACCAGGCCGATGTGGACATTGTGACTTCCAACCTGGGTGCCTGCACCTGGGGCTGCACCAACGCGGATGGCTAATACGGTTGGATACGAAGCTGTTGGATCGACGGCGCTGTCGTCGATCCGCAGCTTTTAAAACAGGTATTGTGCATGAAGCAAATAAACAAGCTACACAGCGGATTCAGCTTAGTCGAGATCCTGGTAGTTGTTTCCACCTCTGCGCTGTTGGTGGGTCTGCTCATACCCTCGCTGCAAATGGTCCGGCAACAGGCCCAGCGGAGTTTCTGCCTGAATAACCTGCGTCAAATGGCCCTGGCCGCCCAGACATATAGTACTGTCTATGACGACCACTATCCTATTGCCTATCACACTGAGCGGATTAATGGTATTCGCCACTACCTGGCTTGGGATTTCAATACATGGAAAGACTGGAGCCAGGCCGATCCGATAGAGCATGTCGAACCAGGTATACTCTGGATGGGACAAATGATTGAAAAAATACAACAATGCCCGGTTTTCAAAGGTCCAGCCAACTGGCTTGTCGATCCGTGTACCGGCTATAATTACAACACCAGTTATATCGGACGCGACGAAACCGTCGATCCCGTCAGTTCGGCCCGGACCAATGGGGTCCGCTGCCCGGGGCAAACCGTGCTGTTCGGCG
Source organism: Phycisphaerales bacterium (assembly GCA_050049715.1). GTDB lineage: Bacteria > Planctomycetota > Phycisphaerae > Sedimentisphaerales > Anaerobacaceae > NIOZ-UU13. The sequence goes on along the minus strand of JASFVS010000017.1, from coordinate 12,766 downwards.
ACGGGGAATATTCCGGTGGCGCCAACAAATTTATGCGTGCTCCCTTTTCCAATCCCCGTGACGCCAGTTTCAGCGATACCTTTCGTCATGCCGGTGTGCAGGGCTTCCGCCATCTACATACGACCAATGTGGCCTTTTGTGATGGTCACGCCGATTTTTTTCAGAAGGTACACATCAACACCGATCCGTACAGCCGGGACATTCTCGAAGAACACAACAGGACCCATCAAAATAAAATCGGCTTCCTGTCCGAAGACAATCGGCTCTACGATTTAGAATAGCAGCATAAATATGTCGCTATCGTTCCAGTATAACCTTTCAGGATAATATGAAAAGTGGCAGACAAATGTCCAATACCACAGACCAGTCGATACAATCTTCACCAACAAAAGGGGTTTGGAGACCTCATAGAATAGTGGCGATACCGGTAAGGGTGAGGACGACCAAGGCAGCGGTGATGAATCACCCCATTATATGCAGATTCTTTCATAGATAATTTCGCTCCAGAATCTGAAGAAGGGTATCCATGTCCAGATGTGTCTCTATGTGCTCGGCCAGCAAATCATACTGACGGTCTTTGAAGGCATCGGTTGAGAGTTTCGTGTCAGAATCGCCTGGGGTGTAGCGGCCGGGTGCGAGGTCCGCCAGAAACGCGCGCCTAAAGGATAGGGCATCAAAAAGGCCATGTAAATAAGTTCCCCAGATGCGACCATCTATACTTCGCGTCCCTTCCTTTGAACCATCGTTCCTGCGTATCAGTGGTTTGAGAGTTTTTGGTTGCTTGGTGATGCCCATATGAATCTCATAGCCTTTGACAATCATATCGTTGGCAAGCCATCTACCTTGCGTGTGGGCCAGAGTTTTTTCCTGCATTAGTGTCGTGCTCACGGGCAGTAAATCCAATCCGTTGGTCCGGCCGGATAAGCCTTCCACGCCGTTCGGATCGAGGATGGTCCGGCCGAGCATTTGGTACCCGCCACAAATACCGCCGATACACCCATTCGCTTCAGCAAAAGTCCTTATTTGTGTTTCCCATCCTTGCTCACGGAGCCATTGGAGATCGGTGCATACATTTTTTGAACCTGGCAAAATCAGAAGGTCGTAGTTTTCCAAAGCACGGGGCCGCGTCAGGTAGTGCAGGCAAACGCTCGGCTCCCGCGAAAGTGGATCGAAGTCCGTGAAGTTAGAGATGTGTGGCACGCGTAAAACTGCGATATTGATTTTTCCGGGAACCGGTCCATCGGGCGGATCGATTTTGGTCTCCAGGGGCATACCGTCTTCGGAATCTATCTTGATATCGTAGAAAAAAGGGATTAATCCCAATACGGGAAGACCGGTACGATTCTGGATATAGTCGATACCGTCCTTAAAGAGCGCGGCATCGCCCCGAAAGCGGTTAATCACGAGACCTTTAATACATGCCCGATCCTCGGGTGGCAAAACCTCCAAAGTACCGACGATCTGGGCGAAAACGCCCCCCCGGTCGATATCTGCTACCAAAATGACCGGAGCACCGCAGGTATGAGCCATGCGGAAGTTGACAAAATCTCGTTCCCGCAGATTTACCTCCGCACAGGATCCGGCGCCTTCCAGAATCACCAGATCAAATTGACGACGCAAACGTTCCAGGGCATTGCGGGCTTCGCCAAAAAGGAAGGTAGTGTCTGTAAAGTACTGCCGAGCCTGACTGGTTCCTTGGGCACGACCGTGGACGACGACCTGGGCCCCGGTATCAGAACAGGGTTTGAGCAGTACGGGATTCATATCCGTATGCAATGGTGCACGTGCCGCCTCGGCCTGTGCGACCTGAGCCCGTCCGATTTCTCCACTTTGGTTTGTCACATAGGAATTGTTGGACATATTCTGGGCCTTGAAAGGAGTGACCCGGATACCACGATTACTGAAGATTCGACACAATGCCGTGACCACAATGCTTTTGCCGACGTCGGACCCTGTCCCTAAAATGGACAAACAACGAGCAGGTCTACAATTCCGTGTTTTCATAGCCACTCCCATAGAGAGTATTTGCAGAGAGTTTTACCCACGATGGCGCCTGCGAACAGAACGCCGGTCTCCATGAGCTCACTGGCGGCACCTAATAGGTCGCCGGTAATGCCACCGATACGTTGCCGAAACCATATTGCCAGGATACGGCCCATAAACCAGGATACACCCAAAGCCAAGACTCCGACCGGGCCGCTGACGATCAAGACAAGACCGGCAGCGACAGCCAGGGCAACCACACGATGTCGAGTGCATGCGTCGCGGACAAACGGAGCGGCCGTGCCCCCTTCTATGCGCGCATAAGGTAACGCCACTGCCAGGTCCACCTGCAAAGTTCGGGAAATTACGCAAGCGCTCACGAGCCAATGCAGGGCATCAAATTCAATCAGTCGGGCCACAGAAATCCACTTCATCAAAAGCACCACTACCAGAATTATTACTCCAAAAGCGCCCACATAAGAATCCTTCATAATGCGAAGGGTTTGTTCGGGTTCTTTAGCCCCTAAAAAACCATCGCCCCAATCCGCTAAGCCGTCGAGATGCAGGAAAAGTGTCAGGACAGATCCGGCCGTAATGACGACGCCCGCCGATCCCATGGCCCAATCCGGTGTTATGAGGTGAAACAGGATGGCCACTGCCCAAAGGTTCGCTCCCAGTAGAAAACCAATTACGGGGAACCAGTAAAATGCGTCCGACAGCTTCTCCGCCTCCCGTCCCGGGACAGGAATTATCGTCAGTATCCTGACGGCGGTTATGAATCCTCTTATCATGATGAAACCTTCCTGGCAACACCGGCCGTATCGAACGTGGCCATCTCCTTATAGGTTTTTACAGCGGCTTCAATCAGAAACATACATAGGGCGGACCCTGTTCCTTCACCCAAACGCATCTTCAGGTCCAGCAACGGGCGAATACCCAACTGATCGAAAAATCTTTGGTGTCCGATTTCCGCCGACAGGTGACTAAAGAATAGATATTCCCGCACGACGGGACACAGTCTCCAGGCCACCAGCGCCCCGGCCGTGGAGATGAATCCGTCAACCACTATGGGGATACGATGAGCTGCCGCCCCCAGGATCAGACCACAGATGCCTGCAATTTCGAAACCACCCACCGCCGCAAGCGCACGAGCCGGGTCGCTCAAATACTTTTGGTTGGTCCGAAGAGCCTGTTTGATTACCGATCGTTTGTGTGCCAGTCTGTCGGCGTCAATCCCCGTGCCCTCGCCCGTAACTGCTTCCACTTCGCAAGGCAGCAGAGCCGCAAAAAGTGCTGAGGACGGCGTTGTGTTTCCAATGCCCATCTCGCCGGTACCGATGAGCGTGACTCCTTCGTCAGCCGCATTGGTCGCCAGCTCCATGCCGACTTCCAGGGCTTGGCGGCATTGGTCCGGAGTCATGGCGGGCTCGTGCGCGATATTCGCAGTTCCCGGTGCGATCTTGCAGCGTATCAGCCCGGCGGTATCTTCCAGCGGATCATTGACTCCAATATCCACCACCCGGACCTCGACTCCGGCGTGACGAGCCAGTGCGTTGACGGCAGCACCGCCGTTCAGCATGTTTTTGACCATCTGAATTGTAACCTCCGGAGGAAAGGCCGATACTCCTTCCGCGGCGACGCCGTGATCCGCAGCGAAGGTGTAGATGGCCTTTTTGCCCAATTCCGGTTTGTCTGTTCCTCTGATTAAGCAATATTGCAAAGCGATTTCTTCCAGACGCCCCAGGCTGTTCTTCGGCTTGGTCAGGCTGTCTAATCGGTTACGTATCCTTTGCACCAGAGAAATGTCCACGGGTTGAATACGATTGAGGATGTGTGTCCATCGAGTCATAATTGGGTTTCCTTCACCACCAAGGGGCATCCGCTGACCATGAAAATCACTTGGTTGGCTTTGGTTGCGACCTGCTGATTTAGGGAGCCGGCCGTATCTCGAAAGCCCCGAGCCAGGTTATTGTGGGGTACGATCCCCATGCCAACTTCGTTTGTGACAATAATTAGATCACACGGAGGTTGATCGAGCACACGGAGAAAGTGGTCAATCCGATTGGAGGATTCGGATGCGTTCGGATTGTGGTGCATGAGATTACCAAGCCAAACGGTCAGGCAATCCAACACGGCCACGTGCATGTCCGATGACAGCTGCTCCAGTACCATGCCCGGATCCATAAACTCTTCAAAAGTAGTGAAGTCCGAAGCCCTCTCCTGGCGGTGACGCTCAATCCGATTGCGTATCTCTTCGTCAAATGGTTCAGCCGTGGCAATAAAGGCCCGCGGACAGGGGAATTCACGTGCCAAGGATAAAGCGTAACGACTCTTACCGCTGCGCGCACCTCCGGTAATCAGAGTAATGCGTTTCATACCAAACCTCTCAATATATTTAAAGAACGTTCCAAGTCACCTTGGTTGAAAACCTCAAGGGTCAGAACACGTTTTGTCTCAGTGGCCGTGGTGCAGAGCCGGCTCAAAATCAATTTCAGGGTGTGATTTTCCAAGCCCCCAATATCACAATGATCTATGCCTTCACGGATACCGTGTAGATGCAACACGCGACAACAGGAAAGATATGTTTCCAAATAAGCGTCTATGTCGTACCCACTGAGTAGGATGTGGCCGACATCCAGACATACCGACAGACTATGGTATTGGACTAGGTCCCATACTAAATCATAGGGATAGGCCAAAGTTTCTACGCAAACGGTTTCGGGAGCTGGACCGTCACACAAAAGTTGCTCGATCGATTGTCCCAGGGCGGTTCTCCATGCATTGATATGGTCGGCCGGATTTCTACCATTTCGGCGTCCGTGTAAATGGAGCACATAGGCAAAGGGATTTAGAGATTGTGTCAGATGAATCACCTTCCTACATTTCTCCACCGAACGCCGCCGGATAGTTTCATCTCCGCTGCCCAGATCGGCATCCAGAGGCAGGTGCACCGTGTATGTCAGGTCATGATCGCAGGCGAGGGCCGCCAGTGCTTCGATTTCCGCCGGCCCGGGCAGGTTGGACACTTCATGCGATTCGAACAGCACCAGTTCGACATCGTCAATCCGGTTGGCCAGGTACGCGACGTTGGAGACCAGGTTATCGGGCAGGATATAAGACGTGGTACCTAATCTGAATGGAAAACGTCCTTTCAATTCTTTACTCTGTTGTTTAGTTTCAGCTTTCAATTCCAATCCTCGCCTGTACGCCTTGTGAATAATAGTGTTTAACCTCCCGCATCTCAGTTACCAAGTCGGCCCGTTCGATCACGCGTTGATTTGCGTGCCGACCCGTGATGATTAGTTCCACGGAAGGCGGTTTTATGTCGATTAGGTTTATCAGGTCTTCCACGGCGAGGAGTCCAAACAGCACGGCGATATTGGCCTCGTCAAGAATGACGACGTCCCAGGCGCAGGATGCAATCACCATGCGTGTTTGCTCCAATCCATTTCGCGCAGCCGCGAGGTCCTCTTGCGTTGGATTATTACGTATGAAGCAACCGCGGCCAAACTGCTCTATGGTGATCAAATCATCAAAACGGGCAAAGGCTGCTGTTTCACTATAGGCCATCCCCTTAACGAATTGAGCAATGTATACGCGCATACCGGCACCGGCCGCACGCAGGGCCAGGCCGAAGGCGGCTGTGGTCTTGCCTTTCCCATTTCCCGTGTAAACATGAATATATCCTTTTTCAGACATGAGCTCTCCATTGTTTTGATTTTCAGGTTTCATTTGATTGATAAAAACCGCTTCGCCCCAGGCCGTCGCTCACCAGCAACCACACGAAAAAAGGTCCTCCAAGCAGAGCTGTGATAATTCCAACCGGCATTTCAGCCGGGGCGATTAACACACGGGCCAGGCTATCACACAAGGTTAAAAAACTCCCGCCAAATAAGAAGGTGGCCGGAATCAGTATGCGGTGGTTCGCACCCACCAAAAGGCGACAGATGTGCGGGGCCATCATGCCCACAAAGCCGATAGGGCCGCATCTTGCCACGATACATCCTACCATAAGTGACGTGGTGAAAAACAAGAAGTTCTTCATGAGCTTCAGATTCAGGCCGCGACTGATGGCCAGCGCTTCACCGGTTGTGAGCAGATTGAGCTCCTTTCCCATGCAGAAGATGATAGTGCTTCCACAGAGCACCAGGGGAGCCAGTTCACGTACGGCTGCAAATCCGGTGACCGCCAGTTCCCCCATGAGCCACCGGGTGATTTGAAACAGATGGGTGAAACCACACAAGTACTGAATAAAAAGTATAAAGCTGGAACAGAAGAAGCTAATAGCTATACCGGCCAGCAGGATTGCGGCCATAGAAAAATCTCGACGCAAGCGTGACAATCCGTACACCAGGAGTATCGTCAACAATGCACCGGCAAAGGCGCTAAGCGTCTGTCCGGAAAGTCCCAGCAGGCTGAAGACCAAACCGATACGGATGTAGATAGCCGCGCCCAAAGCCGCCCCACCCGCAATCCCCAGAGTAAACGGGGTGGCCAGCGGATTGCAAAACATGGCCTGAAAGGTTAACCCGCTCAAAGAAAGGGCCGCCCCGACCAGGAACGCTATCAGAGTACGGGGTATACGCAGATTCCAGAATATCTTCACGTCCATGTCGGACGGCTCCGCAGACCAGAGCGCAGCCGGACTTATGGTCTGCATGCCCACAAATGGGGTCACCAATAACACGAGCAGTCCCAGAACACCTAAAAGGACCAACCAGTGAGTGGGATTTACGGAGATTGTTTGCTTCATGCCGGGGCCTCCGGTAGCACCATGGGATGGCCATTTTCAGGATGAGAGATCAGAAGAAATGGATTGTCATAAACGTCTTGCAGAACAGTTCGAGTCATAAATGCCACCGGCGGTCCGGAGAGCAGCACCCGCCCTTGCTTGAGGGCCAACACATGATCATGCATCAGCACTGCTCGATTCAGGTCGTGAGTTGCCGTAATCATGGTCAGGTCACGCTGCTTTTGAACTTGTGTCAGAACCGCATAAAAGACCGCCTCATGTCGCGGATCCAGAAAGACAGTAGGTTCGTCGAGCAGCAGGATTCGCGCTTCCTGGGCCAGAGCCGCCGCCAGTATCACGCGCTGACGCTCACCACCACTCAAAGTATGTAACGGACGATCCCTCAAGAATGTAGTATCTGTGAGATCCAGGGCTTCGTCCACGGCGAGACGGTCCTGTCCGTTTGGCCGTGCCAGGAGACCCTGATAAGGGTAGCGACCCATGTTGACAAAGGTCTCCACTGAAAAAGGTGAGTTTGGCACTCCGGTTTGCGGCACATAGGCCATCCAGCGAGCTAATTCCCGATGTCCGTATGTGCCTAAGCTCTTTCCAGCGAGAGTAATAGATCCGGACCAATTGGTGAGAATCCGGTTCAAGCACTTTAACAAAGTTGTCTTACCTGCGCCGTTGGGTCCTACCAAGGCCAGGCGCTCACCTGATTTCAAGATGAACGATACGGTGTGCAAAACCGGTCTTTCCGCCCGCTTTAATGAGACGTCACGTACTATAAGGAAAGCATCCGACGTAGTCATAGTCTGACTTCCTCTGTTTGAATTACGGCAGCCATTTTTTCGAGAATTTTGATGAAGCGCGGCCCGGGGACCACCACAAAGTCATCGGTGAACAAAAATACCCGTCCCTGCTTCACAGCCGGCAGATCTGGGGAGCTGTCCCACTGTTGCAGAACTTCAGCTTCGGTCAATCCATTTTCCGACAGGTCTGCTACCATGTCGATAATGATCTCCGGCTTTAGTCGCAGAAGTCCTTCTCCCGTCACTAAGGGAAAGGCCAAATTTCCCTGGTAAGCATTGGTCCCTCCGGCCAGAGTAATCATCTCATCATAGAAACCTGCGTGGCCGGCTACGTACACGTCGTCAATCGTGGCGGATCCCATGTTACGTCCCACACACACTAATACGCTTGGACGCTCTCCATCGACCACACATTTTCGTACAGTTGTCATTCGCTTGCGAATTTCCTGTACGAGGGACTTTGCCCGTTCCGGCACGCCGCATGTATGTCCCAATATCATCAAAGACTCCAGGATTGTCGCCACATGTCGGTGATCCACAGTCAAGTACGATAAACCCAAACGCTCCAAGTCTGCGAGATGGTCCGCGTGTTCGGGTAGACAAATCACAAGATCGGGACATAAAGCAACTACGGCTTCCAAATTCAGGTCATAATACCCTCCGATCTTACTCTTGGTCAGCGCCTCTGGGGGATAGTCACAATAATTAGTCACTCCCATTACCCGATTCCCTAGCCCCAGGGCGAACAAGCATTCCGTTATACTGGGTGCCAGGGAAACAATACGCTGGTAGGGCCGATCTTTTACTTCCTGCGCCGCTGAAGGGGAAACGAAATTGCTCTCAGGTGCGTCTGCCGTCAAATGCAATATTATCCCAAGGCCGATTCCGCTCATGATTGTCAACGCCATCGCAAGCAACCATCTTCGGATATAATGCATTGTTCAAACTCCACAAAAAAATCCCCGGACCTGATCAACTCAGGCACGGGGATGCCGTTTTTTATCCTCGTTTTACAAACCGGTAACCTTCAGCCCACGGAAGGTTTAGACCAAACGGTATATTTGCGAGCAGGTCTTCTGGCTCCCGGATTAACCTACTTACTGCGTCTTCCCGTCCAAACGACAGTGACTACATTGCAGTTTTTGTCCCCGGTTACAGCGGCGGGTCCGCGACGGATTCTCACCGTCTTCCCTTTCAGGCCGTTTCAACAGCCACTCACAAAAACGTTATTCTACTTCCGACCGCACATTTGTCAAGCGTTAACAATCTTTTTCTCTATCCCAAGTAGTATTCCATAAACAGGATCGTCGAGCCTACACATGGAGTATATCATGGTGAAATTGTCACCATTGAAAGGCTTGGTGGCTTGCTGAAGTCATATTACAGCAAGGCCGCCTGACATTATCATTAGGCATTAATTTTATGAGGAAGGTATGTGCTTAGAAGGACTTTTTGACAAACATCGGTTGATTTAACAGGCAATTCATCCCTGATAGCTGCTTCCCTGCTGTCTAATCCAGACATGATAATTAACGTTAGAGCCTTGAAAAAATAACTTTAAGCACGGATGATTAAGTACACCATACGGGTGAAAAAGAAATGGGCAGGGGCGGATTTGAACCGCCGACACACGGATTTTCAGTCCGTTGCTCTACCAACTGAGCTACCTGCCCCTAAAGCATAAAACCAAAATGTCGTAAAACATAAATTTAGCAAAAAAAAATGATATTGCAAGTAAATTAAGCTGTACTTTTATTGAATTTAGGCTACATAAATTATGTGGGTTGTTTATCGGATGCGGTGTAATTTAAAATGAATTCGCCGGGTATGCCGCGTCCAGTCTCATAGAGAAAGTCGGCAGCACACCCGGCGAATATCAAAATCATTCATTCGCGAGGTATTTAATCTCGCCTAATTAACGAACTTCAACGGTCATATGGCTTCTGAGTTCTTCCAGCCGTTTAGACGGGCTGCTAAGGCCACCGATAATCGTGTACACTCTTAAGGAATCTTTGTTGTCTTCATATATTCCTCGATGGATGGTAGCTTTACCGGTTATCTCTGTCAAAATGTCGAATGCATAGTCGATGTTGTCCTTCAAGCCTTTGACGCTGGCCATCAGCTTTTTCCCACCGACAGCTACGCAGCCGGCCAGTTTGGCTGAGGATAAGTCGAATCCGCCTGCAAGCAGTGTTTTCTCGAGATTCCTCTTCATTGCTTCTGACAATGCGAACTTATCACCGAATTTGGTTACTTTAGACAGACCCATTATCGCGCATCCGCCGGACTGCATGACGCTGCGGTAATCCACTGAATCAAATGCAGTGTATGGGCTGCTCATGGCGCTGAGCTTGTTGAAGATATCGAACAGGCTTGCCACGGTGTTATTTATGCTGGGCCAGAATGACTTAACTGTCATTCCCGGATACATCTTGTTAATCTTATCGTTGTCCACAATAATAAGGGGTGATATTCTCCCTGCCGCAGCCATTTGACCTAATTCCCAGGCTACTTTGTAGGCGTTTTCAGCAATTATCGGCGAGCTGGCTTCACCTACTGTGGGTAACGTCATAATTACACCTACGGCCTTATTCGGGTCGCTCACTCCGACATATCGTGCATATCTCTTGGCGATTTCAATCAGTCCAAGAACACTTCCGCTGCCTGTACCGCCGCCTGCTCCGAAGCAGATCATAATGTGGTCAACTTTAGAACCGAATGTTTGTCTGGTAAGGTGTAAAATCTCTTGCTGATACCGCTGAACGGCTTCTTTGCCTCTTTCCATATCCTTGCCGGCACCCTTTTCGCCTATGTCCATTAGGAACTTCTGAGTGTTGGGAATACGGAGTTCAGCCAGGTCGTTGTGAGTCGTATTCACTGCCAGTACCTTCCTGTAACCCAAGTCTTGGAAAGACTTTACCAATCTTCCACCACACTGACCCGCACCGATCCAGGCATAGCGGGTAGAGCCTTGGATTTTGTCCTTAACGCCAACTTCTTCATGGCCACTGGGTTCCCACTGTTCCAGGGATAAAGTAGGCAATAACCAGGCGTTGAAGTCAAAGTCACCCTTTGGTGTTATCGGGCTACGTCTTTTCTTGGCAGTTGAACGTTTCTTGGCCGGGCTCTTTTGTACTACCTGTGCTTCCGGACTTACATGCTTTTTAGCAGTTCTGCGTTTCTTGGTCGTGCTCTTTTGAGCTACCTTTGCCTTCGGGCTTACACGTCTTTTAGCAGTTCTGCGTTTCTTGGTCGTGCTCTTTTGAGCTACCTTTGCCTTCGGGCTTACACGTCTTTTAGCAGTTCTGCGTTTCTTGGTTGTGCTCTTTTGAGCTGCCTTTGCCTTCGGGCTTACATGTCTTTTAGCAGTTCTGCGTTTCTTGGTTGTGCTCTTTTGAGCTGCCTTTGCCTTCGGGCTTACACGTCTTTTAGCAGTTCTGCGTTTCTTGGTTGTGCTCTTTTGAGCTGCCTTTGCCTTCGGGCTGGCGCTTCTCTTTTTGGCTGTTGAGCGTTTTTTCGCGGTTGTGCTCTTTTTGGTTACCTTTGCCTTCGGGCTGACGCTTCTCTTTTTGGCTGTTGAGCGTTTTTTCGCGGTTGTGCTCTTTTTGGTTGCTTTTGCCTTCGGGCTGACGCTTCTCTTTTTGGCTGTTGAGCGTTTTTTCGCGGTTGTACTCTTTTTGGTTGCTTTTGCCTTCGGGCTGGCGCTTCTCTTTTTGGCTGTTGAGCGTTTTTTCGCAGCTGCGCTCTTTTTGGTTGCTTTTGCCTTTGGGCTGGCGCTTCTCTTTTTGGCTGTTGAGCGTTTTTTCGCGGCTGCGCTCTTTTTAGGTGCCTTGGCTTTTGGGGCGGGTTTTTTCTTTGTTGCCTTGGCTCCTTTTTTTCCTTTAGTTGATGGTTTTGCCATTTTCAATTTCTCCTAAAATAAAATAATTTTTTCCAAATTTTCCTTGGTTAAATACTGTTTCAAGTAATGTACCAACGCATCTAAAGCGGTACAATAACGCTTATCGACTTACCAAATGGGGTATATAACTTCTTTTTTATATTTTTTCTGTGGACTATAAAAAAAGGCGTTATCTGGTTGTATCTTACATACTTATGGATGATAGAATAGAATTGCTCTTGGCCTTAAAACAAATTCAAGACCGATAATTTCGCAACAAATGTTTGAATTTTTTATTCTGCGGGACGTAAAAGGGTCTGGCAAAATTGTATTGCCCGTGAAAGTCCGTATGTTATGGCCGAGATATTGTTTATTTCCTCTGTGGTTAATTGATTTTCCGATGACCGGCAAATCAATATAAAGCCTAATGATGAACCTTGCAGGCACAAAGGAATGGTAGCGCATGATACTTTATTTAATCCGGCTAAGTTACCTTGCAGACCCATTGCAAACATATCGTCGAGCGTACAGACTTTATTTGATTTACAGATGTTTTCCATCAGCTCAACATTAAAGCAACTCTCAACATGTTGCTTCTCGAGACCCAAAGGCTGTTCGCTTTCGAACATATACAATTCAAAGCTGTCTGATTGACGCAAAAAGAAGGTGGCATTGATGCCGGCGTTTTCCTCTTGAATCAACTGTGCAGCAGCATGTAGGAGATTATGTAAGTCTGTTATGCCGATGATTGATTCGTAAAAATTCGCTATGGAGCTTATTGTTTTTAAGCTTTTGATGAAATCTCTTTGCGCTGCTATGAAATCGTTGCAGAGTATGTCTATTTTTTTCGCCTGCTTTTTACGTTTTTTGTTAAGTTTTTTTATTAGCAGGCGTATTCTTCTATGTCGTTGTTTATCGTCCACGATTACTCGTTTTTATAGTTTATTGAAATTCCCCCTCAACATTTACACCGGTTTGCTCACCAAGATTGCAAGGTTAACCAACGGATATACCCCAGATTCGGATTAATAAAAGGGGAGCTTTAAGAGTAAAGAAATATAAAAAGGATTGATTCTGCGTGGCCCTATAAACAATCCGTTATCAGTTTTATGGCCGTTGACACCCGTTTAGGGGGATATATTGAATCCTGTTAGTGGGCGCTGATTTTTATCTGTTTTCGGACTTGTAGCTGGGCTGTTCGGATACTCGCTTTTGTAAAATCCGAAACATAAAGATACTGGAATTCGGAGAGCATTTGATGGTTAAATACCAGCGATTAATCCTTCTTTATTAAGCTACGTGAGCCTGTTGGAAAGAAAGCCGTCGGCTCAGACCTTTACCGGCGGAAACTTTTCGTAC
>JASFVS010000215.1:0-5550 GCA_050049715.1 Phycisphaerales bacterium | reverse complement strand
TTTAACGATGTTTACGCGACTTTGGATAACGGCGCCCCTGATGCGGATGTAGCTTCGACTATAGAGGTAAGCGGCCGGGTAGCTATGTCCGAAGATAGTTTCGACAGCGCCGATTTAAAGCTCTCGATTAAAGACATCGCCATCGACGAAAAGAACCGCTCGATTTTACCGCCGCATATTCAGCCGTTATGCGAAAAATTTTCACCTGACAGCCGGTTCGATTTGGACTTCGAGGATTTCCGGATAGACCTTTTGAGTGACGGCAGAAAATCCATCGATTTCACCGGCGTGCTGAAATTCAAAGGCTGCGATTTCAACGCTTCCGATACGCAAATCCGGCTGGATGCCCTGCTGAAAATAGAAGGTCTATATACGACCGGCGAAGGCTTCGATGATTATAATGTCGCTTTCGATGGCGGCACTGTCAGGGTTTTGGGCAAGGCTTTCGATAATGTCAAAGCCGATATCGTTTATGACCCTGCTTTAAACTCCTGGTGCACCGAAGGTCTTGTCGCCGATTGTTATAACGGAAAAGCTACCGGAAAAGTCGAGCTAAGGCAGTTGTCTGAAAGTGTTTCCGAATATCTTGTAATAATTTATTTCGATAATGTCGATATTCAGCGGTTTCTTTCCGACACGGAAGCTCAAAAAATCCCTGAAGGCGGATTTACAACCGGTAAAATGAACGGCTCTCTGAGCCTTTCCGCCCGCAGCGGAGACAGCAGCTCGCGCGTCGGCACGTGCAAGCTCGCAATCACTGATATGCAGGTCGGCCGGATTTCTCCTTTAGGCAGGCTTTTGCAGGTATTGCAGTTCACCGAATCTCACGATTACACTTTCGACCAGATGTTCCTCGATTCGTATATAAGACGCGATAACCTGCTTGTCGAAAAGCTCGACCTTTCCGGCCGGTCGGTCGCCTTTTACGGCTCCGGCCGGATGAATCTTGAAACAAAAGATGTCAATCTGTCTCTTATTGCCCGCGGCCGGCGCGCCGCAACCGACGACCCTTCCATTTTACAGTCTCTGACCGAAGGTCTCGGCCGGGCCGTCATACGTATGGAAGTGACCGGCGACTTCTACGACCCGAAGGTCACGACCAAAACCCTGCCTGTCTTAAAAGACACACTCGAAATACTCGGAACAAAACCCGCCTCGTATAATCAATAATTGTTAGCTCCCGGCACTGTTGGGGGTTAATTGCTTTGTTTGGCGGAATCCGGCTTTAGACGGAATCAATAATCATTTAAAATGTAAGGGAAATCCCACGTGGTTGCCCTAATTGCTGAAAATCCCCTACTTCAGTTGACAATGTCCTATAATGTTTGGCTTGTTTTCAATAAAATCGGAAATGTTTACTTTGCGCGCAAGACAAATAATTGGACAAACAATAATTCCTACTAAAGCAAAGGTGATTATATAAAAAAATTGCATATTATGCAAATTTTTCTTGAACTATTATGCAATATATTGCATAATATGTATAAAGGAGGTTGTATAATAGTACCGATAATGGAATAACGGTGAGTATGAAAATAAAAACGCGGACACCTAAAATAAGCAAGTCTTACGAGACTCCAAAATGGAAACTTGGTTATTTAGAAGTCGCCGGAAAAGAAGGAAGAAAGTTATTGAGCAAAGAGCAGTACGCACATGCCGTTCAACTTGTTGAAGACCTCGCGTACGAGGATAATCCGACAAAGAGTGAGACACAAGATGTGCGTGATATTGATGAATTTTATGAACTTCGTGACAAAGGTGGTATTTTAGGAAGAATTAACCTTAGGATTTATTTTACGCTTTTTGAAAAAAGGAAATTAATTTTCGTATTAATGACATACAAGAAGGAAGATGACGGCCAAGTGCCACGGCATGTAGTGATACGCGTGCGCAACCGTCTGCGAATAGCCAGGGAAGAATTGGTAATGAAAACACAGAAAGGTTAACACTATGGCCACGTTAAGTAAAGGCATAAATCGAATCCCGCAGGTGGATGCTGGACTGGATGAAATCATGATAGCCTGGTTCCTGCATCGATTCGAAGAATTGTCAATTGAGTCATTCAAAGACATCGTTTCATTGCTTGAGATGTTCACGAGCCCGGAGACTGCGGAAGAAGAACGTGTCGAGATATATGATACTATACGGGAAATACTGTTTCCTCAATTAATTGGTAAAGTTTATACCGAAGGCTTTGGTCAAGATCAGCAAACACCTGAAAAGGTCGAAACGCGCTCGAATTGGATAGGAAATAAAATCAGGGAAATACGTGAAGATAAAGGATTGTCACAAACAAAATTGGCGGATAAAAGTGGACTGCGACAACCACAAATATCCCGCTTGGAAGCGGGAATACATAGTCCCTCCTTCAAGACTTTAGAGAAAATTGCCAAAGCTCTGGATGTCTCCATCGGTGAGCTTGATCCGTCGAACTGATTATTTCTGCCTTCGGTTCGCACCGACTTTAACCATCGTCCAGCTTCGTTGTAGCGCAGCGGAAATCCGGCTGGCGTTTACCCGGCCTTTTTTGGACGGGACGGAATCAATAATCATTTGGAGGGTAGGGTATGCTGTGCACATCTTTTTTTTGCTAGCCTGGGTACTTTTGCACCGATAGGCAGGTTAATTTCAGTTCATTAGAACAGTATGTATTTTTGGCTGAGGGAGTTGACAAAATGTAAGAATGAGCCGCCTTTAATTTTGTCAGTCAATGCTTTAGGTTTGAATACTATTCTGCTGTTTTTCATTTGTGGAGAAAAACAGTTGGCATACCTGTCCATCATATCTTTCGATGTTGAATCATTTTTAAACAGAACAGGGTCAAACACATAGAGCCTATTCAAATCGCGATTTGGCCCCAAAGCTGTCTTTAGAAAATACTGCATATAAATGTCTGTTCGTGGCAGACTGTATCCAACAATAATGACATTCTTTGCTGTACGAAGTCTCTGTATGGCCGTTGCCCACATTTTCGTAAAAGAATTGGCTGAAGACATCTTGCTGATTATTGGGGGAAGTATAAAGGGTGCGTCTACAGGGCGAACCAGTGATAGGGATTCCTCCGTTTTTGTTTCTGGAAAATTGAGTGAACCGTGTAATTTCAAGATTTCGATTCTAAGGGGATTGTCAACAGTGCCTCTTTTCAGCATTGTACCAGGTTGCTCTCCAATGCCAGTATCGTACGTTGTGTTCTTGATTATATATTGAAAGTCTCCAACAGGGTCATAATTATAGTCTACTTCTATCCCTTGAATAGGAATCTTTATACTGTTCAAGCTTCCTCCAATAAGAAGGTGGAATAATGCACGTTCTAATACAAGGTCATAGTTAAGCGATATGATAGACGGAACCTTCTCATTATGTGTTTTGCAAAAAAGAAAGAGATTCAACCAAAACGTTCTATACAAAGAATTACTAAGTTTCTGTATATTGTTCTCACCGTTATGCTTAACATGGCAACTCAGTTCTATTGTTCGAGATATGGCTTTCGTAAATAAAGACAGCTTACTTTCTTCGTTTGGTGAAGAGTTCATTTCATTAAAGCTGAGAATTGATAGGATGTCCTCCAGATTCCTATCGTCAAACAATGCTCGTCCATGATAAGAATCCAGTTCATTCTTGATGTCGATCGCCTTTTGGAATATATCTATGTCAACTTGAGACATTGGTTCGCCATTCACTTGTTTTTTTACCGCAAACTCCCACATCTTTTCCACGAATCCTGCCATTAAGGGGATACCTGCATCGTATGAAGCGCCAGCCCCCAAGATAATTACGTTATCTGACATGGAACTGCCCTTTCTCTTTCCAGAGATACTTTAATACCTTCCTACTATAGAATAGACTATGGAAAGTCACTTTTCTTCACGACATTTTCCCATCTATCTCACGTCCCAGACAATACCCCAAAGCAAATGAAAAAGCAAAGAAAATTCACACTTGTTGCATTTGATTTGTCCTGCCTTCGGTTCGCGCTATTTTAATGACAGTTTGATGCTCATGCTGGCCTCCGGCAGAACAAGCTGTATTTTTTGATTTTAGACGGCTTATATATATTTGCATTTTTTAATGCAATAGTGGTTGATGGAAAGTATTTGTCGCAAAGGCTTGTCTTGAGAACAAATCTTTCCGAAAACACAAAGCTGGCTAAAACTCTCTGCGTCCTCCGTGTTCTCTGTGGCAAAAAAACCACTTTTTTTTATCTTTTTTCCTTGCTTTTGTTTGATAATGTATTAAAATGTCTTCTTGTTAGCCAGATGGCTAACGTAAGCCGCAGCCGCGGCAAGGCATTTCCCGCCAGCCGGTGGAAGTTTCAGGCCAGAAGGTTGTAGCGGAGCGGAAATCCGGCATGATTTTTTGACGGACCAAGCTTGTCCTCGAATGTTTTAGTCGGGGATATCGTATCAGCAGATACAAGTCTTTAGGATTAGCAAATCCAACTATTTATGCCTATAAGGCACCCAAAAATCATCGTTCGTAGATAATGTAGGAGATCGCTGTAAATTCTAAATTCTCAATTCTGAATTCACCATTCATCAATCTGGAGGTTTTCTCATGTCGAAGATCCAAACTTCTTTAAAAAAGTCGGAGATCCGGCCTTCCTTGGACGGAGCAGCTACTCAATCCAAAATCACCACCAACAGTCAAAACGCCAAAAAATCAACCGGCCCTCGTTCTAGCGAAGGCAAATCCACCGTCTCACAAAACGCCCTCAAACACGGCCTGTCCGCCCGCAAAACCGTTATCAGTACTGAAAGCCAGGCCGATTTCGATTTATATCGCGACCGCATACTAACCGAGCTGGCCCCCTTTACACCTATGGAATCCATGCTCGCCGAGCGCATTGTCAGCCTCTCATGGCGGCTAAAGCGCGCAGGCCGAATACAAAACGAGGTAATTGACGCAATGAACGAGGACCACACAAACAACCCACTGGCAAAACTTAAAAAATCCTTCTTTCCTAAAAATCCCGACCCTGATAAGACCGACTCGTCCGCTTCTCCAATCGATTTAGCTCTCGGCCGCATTGCAATAAGGGATTTTGGCGGCGCAAAGGTCCTCGACCGCCTTTTGATGTACGAGCGCCGAATAGAGCATAGTCTTTATAGAACTATCCTTGAGTTTCAGAGATTGCGTCTCATTCGCGACCTAAAACCAACGGGTGGCATTGATAAAACCGACAAAGACACCGAATTCCAGCTCCTCCTCGGCGGCTAATTTTTACCCCGTGTGATAGAGAATCCTATCCCACCGGAGTCCATTCTCATGAACTCTCTGCCCAACTTAAAACTAAATTTATCCCCAAGGGAAACTCAAAACTTAGCACTAACTGCTCCCTCCCTACTTTCTCGTTGCTCTCACATAAACCATAACCCTAACTTAAAACTCAAAACTAAAAACTTAACACTAGATGGCCTCCTTCCACCGGCGGGAACGTCCGATAACATTAAGCCCATTTTCACTATCATTAACCGCGATCAACCCGCGTCAAACATTAATAACCATTTACAAACCAAAAACTTACGTTACCCTAAGATTCTCTACATCTGT
>JASFVS010000016.1:0-18443 GCA_050049715.1 Phycisphaerales bacterium | reverse complement strand
TGCGAGAGAGGATTGAGTATAGAAATTTAGAATTTGGAATTGAGAATGAGGAATTTGTCCCGGTGAGATAAGCTGAACTCTCTTACGGGATAAAGCCCCGGTGAGGTAAGCTTTGCTATCCCACGGGGTAAATGGAAACGTTAAAAATAGAATATACGTAAAGCGCGTACGCGCTTTGCGTACGAAACTTTTCATGATACGTCAGCAGAAAATAGTGAAATGGTCCGTAGTCAGATGACTATGGGCATTTTAATTATTTTTGGCCACAGAGTTCACTGAGAACGCAGAGGATTTTATACGGTTTTGTGTTTTCGGAAAGATTTGTTCTCAAGGCAAGCCTTTGCGACAAATACTTTCCATCAACCACAATTGCATTAAAAATGCAAATATATAAGCCGTCTAAAATCAAGAATACAGCTTGTACTGCATGAGGCGGAGAATAGGGTGAAGCGTTTAGGGTATAGAGTTTAGGGGATAGGGTTTGGATGGGAAATGTATATAGTCCTTATGATTAGTCAAAAGGACTATGAGTGTATTTAAAAATCATCCGTTGATAGGTTGTGAGTTGAGAAATAGTCAGATGACTACGAGCGTTTTTGTAAAAAAATGGATGCTCGATGCCTGATGCTCGATACTTGTGTCTTTTATAAATCCTAAATGCTAAGCACTAAATCCTAAACAATATCTAAACTGAAATGTTCAAATGATCAAAGAGATAGTCAGATGACTATGGACTTTTTTGTAATTGTGCTGCCCCCCTGATGAGAGTTATGAGAGTAGCTCCTCGGGGGTAAACTCTCCGTCCCGTCTAAAGCCGGATTTCCGCTTCGCTGCAACACGATGGACGAAGTGGTGGAGTGATAAAAATTGGTGCGAACTGAAGGCAGGAATGGATGTTCGTATCTCGTGAAGCGTGAATAAAAAATAATCAACGTTTATGGAGAATGGTTTGGGGGTGAATTTTTATAGAATATTGGGAATTTGTCGTAGGTTGCACGGATCGGCATAGATGAAAGCAAAAAAGCTGAAAAAATATGTCAATCACTTGGCTTGCCACTTCTACTCTGCAACTTCGCAGTCGACACAGAAAATGCTAAAAAAAACAGACACCTTTAAATGTTACCCCTTTTCTCTTGACTTTCACAGAGTCGATAATGTAAAATTATATTATGTTGGGTCAAGGCTTATGGGGCTATATAAGTGCCTTGTCAAGAAGTAGTTGCATTACTGCAAGTTAAGGAGGAGGCGGAATGTTTAATATCCAATATTCTCAGATGACCATGTCCAAACACATTCCGAAAACAGGCTTTCTATGTTATTCTACGGACCGTTGCATTGTTCACAGTCGTATATGTTACACTTTATAAATGACACTTATAGCGTTGTGTTCCTAAAAATAACGACATGTTTAGAGCTTGCTTGGAGAATAAAATAAGCTTACTTCGCTAATCCTTTGATAAAAGGATTGACGACATAAATAGAAGAGGTTAAATATAGTCAAATGGCTAGTGTAAGAATTGTAACTACTGTTTGGATAGATGTAATGCGGTGCTAGGTGGAAAGTTACAATTTTTCTTTTGAAGAGTAATAAATGAAAGGGTATTAGATATGTTAAAAAAACTTAAAAGTTCACAAATAAAACCTCCTACGCATATGGATATTCTTCTCCATCTGGAAAAGAATGTAGGACAGAGTGAAGTAACCTTTGTAGGAATCGTGCTTCAATATAATATAGTTTCAGTCGGTATAACACCTGAGATGGCTCTGGAAAAAACAGTGCGATTGGCAACCAC
This sequence comes from Phycisphaerales bacterium, assembly GCA_050049715.1. Lineage (GTDB taxonomy): Bacteria > Planctomycetota > Phycisphaerae > Sedimentisphaerales > Anaerobacaceae > NIOZ-UU13. Next base: position 16,650 of record JASFVS010000016.1, on the reverse strand, counting down.
TCACTTTAAGCGTTGCAGAGAAAGGGGTATCGATGCATACAAAATGGCTGCCTTGTATTATTCAGCTGCCTTTGTACTTGGTAAACCATTACCAAAAATATATGATAAAGTCCATACCAAGATGTCGATGGAACTCATCAGATTCCTAGGTTACCCTATAGTAGACGTGCGCAGCATTTGTGACTTGCAGGAATGAGATAATCTCTTTGATGTTGAGCAACTCGTGAAGCATTACTACCCAAGTCATATCGCTATTGCAGGTTGAAAAGATCAGGTTTGTTATCCTTTGTTGTCTTAATCAGCACAGAGCTAAAAGGAGGATATCGAATACTTAGGGAGTGACTAATGGAATTTATTCTCAGCGAAGTTGGGGTTCATAAATTTATTGAACAAGCACGTAAAATGTGCCCGACAGTCATTGATCCATTTATTGGGGGAAAACCTAGCAAAGAAACAAAAATTTCTTTTGATACGTTCGTGAAGATAATCAGCAAGTTCGTGAAAACATCCATTAATTTAGATGCCAGTATTAATCAGGATTCACCGTCGAGCATGCCTGAATTGTTAGTCTGGGGAATCCGAGATCCTGGTATCCGTAACAAGAAGGGTGCCAAATTCTTACCTGGGCACCAACAAGGTGCATGGTCGTATTACTTGTGTGACGCTATAAGAGATGGTATTTTGCCTCAACATATCCAAATGTTCCGGGAAAACCTTAATTTGTTGACGGAATATGGCATAGATGACAATCTGTTCTTCCAAATCCCTACTATTTTATTCAAAGATTAAATAGCAGGTCTTAGTTTGTTTCGCAGTTTCCATCGATTATCAATTAGTAGTTTAACAACTTCTAACCAAGCAGTTTGAAAACATGGTTTTATAATTTGAACTGGAGGATTAATCATCATTTCATCACAATGAGATTTTTTAACTATTATTTCTATAGCTCCCTTGTTGAACTATGCCCCGTATGGGCTGAAAACCATTTGCCTTCAAGATGAACGTCCGCGCGACGAGGTAATATTATAGTGGGATAGGAGGGATTGCAAGGAGAAAATTACCAGACATAAGACTCCAGACTAAAGACCTAAGAAAATTAAAATGTAAATAGCAGAATTACAGTGCAAAATTCGAAAAGAGATTGCAAGGAAATTTAAGTTAATTAGAGAATTAGATATTAGAGGATTGGAAAAATCAAAAAACTTATAGTGCTGCCGGAGGCCAGCATGAGCATCGAACAGTGATTGAAATAGTGCGAACCGGAGGCAGAAACAATGCCTCGACTCCGCTCGGCATGAAGAAAATAGTTGATTAGAGAATTAGAGAATTGGAGATTAGACACAAACCCCCTGCAATCAGGTAATTGGATAAAAAATATTAGTCAGAGGCCGTCAAATCCATAATTAGATGTTGAGCCCTGACCCCTATTTGCCGGGGTGTGCAGTCGACTGTTCAACCTTCGGTTACTTAGCACGCTTCATGTTCAAAGGGCTGATGAAATAAGGGTTGTACGTGTACGTCTCGGACCAGGCACCGGGAAATCGGAAGTATTCCCTGTAGCCTGCAGCCGGGTTGAAGAAGAACAACCCGAGGCGGCTTTTTTCAGAGCGCTTCAGCGGGTTCAGGCTGAGCCCGAGGGCGAAGGGCGAGATTCCTGCATCCCTCTTGCCCGGCCCGCTTGCCTTGTCGGAATCGAAGTGCCTCGGAACTCCAGTGAGTTCAAACAGCGCATCACGGTAGTTGAAGGACTGGTCAAACAGCTGTCCATCCCCACACAGAGCCCAGGCTTCGTCATCGTTGTATGGAGCTCCTTGTTCAAACTTTGTCCAGAACGTGTGGTAAATTGACTCCAGTACGTACGGTACGCCGTTTTCAAATTCCTGGTCCATGCCTTTTTTGAGCTGAATCGCGGGTTCCCGCGGAGTATCGCCGGGTACGTATTGGACAACCGGATATCTCTCCCATATCAGTCTCGCAGTCCCCTGACGCTTTTTCTCAATCCGCACGACGCTTCCTTCCTTCTGTCTGTAACGGACTTTCCTGGCGTCACCAAGAGAGTAGATAGCATGGCCCTTGCGCTCAATAAAGATGCCGACATGCGTCCCGCTCGAACTGATTCTGATGTTCTCATCGAAAAGAACAATAGGCCGCCTTGACAAATGAACGCCTTTTCTGGCTTCTATGCCTGTGTCCTGCGCAGCCGCGAAATTAGACTTCGAGTGCGCCTGAGACAACAACAGCAGCACCTGCGGCCGCTCATCGCCCCTTTCGACAACCACCTGGATATTCTCCATATCGTTCTCGTGCTCCGAGTACAGCAGGGACCGCTTTTTCATGTGGAGCCGGCTCCAGTCTCGAGGATGAAAGATCGAATAGGAGATGAAGGTGTGTGTAGCAGTCTGGAGAAGTGAGTAGTAAACGACCGGCAGGAGTGGGTGTGATGACTGGTTGTCCCAGTTGTTTGCTCCTTTCAGATCGCCGTCGAAATCCACAGCGGTGATGAAATCCTCTCTTCCGCGCGGCGCGTGGCGGAGCTCTTTCCCACCCCGATCGACCTCCTGGAAAATGATTGGCGCATACCGCCTGGCCATCTTCTTGAGCTCGGTTTCGGCATTCTCCTCACGGCTATCTGCCGGTGGAGCTCCATGTGCAATCGGGGAACACCGCAGCATCACGGCGACCAAGCCAACGACTACGACTGCAAGGATGAGCAACGCGATGATGATTCGGCATGTCAATATGATGACACGTGGCGCGTCCGACGGACCGTACCTTCGAATCTTCATCTTATCGTCTCAGCAAACAATGTATATATGGTTCCGTATAAGAACCCAAACAACACTTATTTTTCGTATCTTTTGTATTGCTGCTTTTATCAAGATGTCCGCATTACACCTTCGGAGTAGAATAGCAGAGGAGAAATTAAAAGTCAAAATGTAAATAGCAAAATGACAGTTAGTCGGTATTTCTGCCCCCCTGATGCTCGTCATGAGTGTAGCCCCTCGGGGGTAAACTCCGGCCAGCATGAGGAACATACAGTGTTACGTAGTTCTGTAAGGAACGAAGTAAATAAAAATAGTACCGAACCGGAGGCAGAAATTACGAACAGCATTTAGTATATAGTATTTGGTATTTAGAGAATTGGTGGGTTTCGTTTGTTCTGCGGCGTGGAAAAAATCACAAAGAAATAACACGGTGGTAACAGAACGGTAACATAAGATTGTGATACTTAAAATTACTTAAAGTTTTATCGGGATAAAGGAAGAATTTGGAAAATATCTTGTAATAAAAGGCCGGTACAAGCGCCTATATTATTAAACGTAAAAGATATGATTCAATGTGAAAAAATGAAAAGCGAAAGACCGGAACAATGGAACCGAAAGATATGAACAATAGAGGCCTCAGAGCAAAAAGCGAGACTGAGGATTTTATAAATAACAACCTGAACGATGGAAGTAAAGGTTGGCCTACACTTTATCTTCGCGGCTCCGGTCACGCCGGTCATCGTCGAGAGCAAGAGATTATAGAACACAGAAAACTACTCGCGATGGAGAACTGAATTTAGAATGGAGAATTTAGAGTTCAGAATTTAGTCCGTTTAAGGAAGACCGGATATTCGTTGCACTTCGAAATTAAGTTTGTCTAAGCAAAGCTCCCGCTCCGTCTTATCCAAAGCCTGATAAAACCAACCAAATAAATCCAATCCTGCGTATTAAAGATTAATAAGGGAAGGTGGATGAGGGTGTCGGGCTATTTTCATTGACTTGGCCGTTTGATTTATGTTAAAATGATGAAAACTATGTTTATTCGTAACCACGGTTCCAGGGCCTTTCAGGTTGGGGAGACTTGTTGCGTATAATATCTTACTTGACGGATTTTAAGTAAGATAATGGCGGCCTGAGGCATCGGTAGGGATGGAGATTGATAATAGCCATATCCTTAAAGAAATCTGTGTTATTACTTTTATTGGCCGGGTCGTGTGTTGTTGGGATGGTTAGTTGCCCGGCGTGCGCGATTGGCAATAACTGGCATGTCTTGAGCATTCTTATGTTGGCGCAGGGTGGGAATGTTGAGCCCGGCGGAGTGCTCATCAACGAGATTATGTATCATCCTTTTCATGTCCCGCCCGCCGCCGAAGATACCCGGCTGGAATATATAGAATTATCGAATACGGGGGCCGGGCCGGTTGATTTAGCGGGGTGGCAAATCAGCGATGGGGTTGATTTTGTTTTTCCGGCGGTATCGCTCGGGGCCGGCGAGTATCTTGTTGTGGCGGCGGACGTGAATGCTTTTACGGTGAAGTATCCGGATGTCACTAATGTCGTCGGAGGCTGGGACGGGAGGTTGAGCAACAGGGGGGAAGTGATTGAGCTGGAAGATGATATGGGTGTTCGAATCGACCGGGTTTACTATGCTGATGAGGGTGACTGGGGGGTGCGCGAATTAGGGCCGGTGGATTATAGGAATCGTGGGTGGAACTGGTCGAATGAGCATGACGGCGACGGCAAATCGCTGGAGCTGATTAATCCGAGGCTGTCCAATGAGTACGGACAGAACTGGGGCGCAAGCGATGTTCACGATGGCACGCCCGGCGGAGTTAATTCGGTTGCCGCTGATGACGTAGCGCCGTTGATATTGGATGCGGTGCATTTTCCGGTAATCCCCGGACATGACGAGCCGGTGACAGTTACGGCCCGAATTGTTGATGAATCGACAGCCGGTATCACGGTGGCATTATATTATCGCGTTGACACATCAGTGTTTTTCGATATGGATATTTACCCGCACCATAATCCGAATGATTATGACAGCGTTGTAATGTATGACGATGGGGGGCATGGAGATGATGAAGCTAACGATGGTATATACGGCGCGGAGATACCGGCGCATCCGGATGGCACGATAATAGAGTTTTATCTCGAAGCGAGCGATGCGGGCGGCAGGTCGCGGACATGGCCCGCTCCGAGCATAGTGGATGGTGCGGCGGAGCAGGTGACTAATATGCTCTACGTTGTGGATGATTCGTTCGAGCCGTACTGGCGATTAGGAAATCAACCTATTTATTATCTGATTATGACCGAGGCAGAACGCAGCCGGCTTGTTAATATCGGGTCGGATACTTCTATCAGGTTTTCCAATGCGCAAATGAACGGAACATTTATCACTATTGATGGAGTGGATACGGAGGTGCGATACTTAGTGGGGATTCGTGACCGCGGCAAAGGCTCGCGGACGCCTCCGCCTAATAACTATCGCGTCATTATTCCGCGTGATCAGTTGTGGAAGGGCGTGAGCGCGCTGAATATTAATAGTAAATATACGTATTCACAGATAATGGGCAGCGCTATATGGCGCATGGCGGGACTTCCGGCGGCGGATGCTAATCCTGTGCAGGTGAGAGTGAACGGGAGAAATTTAGCGCTGGATGACCCCGACCGAATGTCAGGTTCGTATGTGGCGCTGGAATCTCTGGATAATGACTGGGCCGACCACCATTTTCCCGATGATGGGGCGGGGAATTTTTATCGCTGTGCCGACTATGACCATGGATATTCGGCGGACCTGGTTTATGAAGGGGATGACCCTGATGATTATCGTAATGCGTATTTCAAGAAGACTAACGAGTCGGATGACGACTGGGCGGATTTAATCAATCTTGTGTATTTACTAAACGATAATAATATTTCCGATGCCGACTTCGTGGAGGAGGTCGGCAAGGTAATTGATGTCGAACAATGGATGCGATACCTGGCTATTGATACGCTGGTGGGTAATCGTGAAGGGGGATTGAATAGCGGCAAAGGTGACGACTATGCGATGTATCGGGGCGTTAGTGACCCGCGGTTCCGGCTGGTTCCGCATGACCTTGATACGATACTTGGTATTAACGGCGACCCCGACCGGAGCATCTTTACTTATTATGAACGGGTTAGAGGATTACGTCGATTGCTCAATCATCCGGAGACGGTAAGGATTTATTATAGCCGGTTAATAGACTTGATAGAGACGGTTTTTGCACCTGAGAAATTTAATCCGTTGATAGATTATGTGCTGGGTGACTGGGTTCCGGAATCGCGGATAGAGACGATGAAGCGGTTCGCTGCGAATCGAATACGTAATGTTCTGGAACAGGTTCCGAACGGGCCGCTTACAGTAGGCGGCGAAGTTCCTTTGAGTAACGGCTATCATTATCGCAGAAATATCGACCCTATGTCACTGTCCGGTACGGCCAATGCGATTACGACCCGCTCTGTGGTTGTGAACGGCCGATTGGCCGAGTGGGTGTTAAAAGAGGGCAGGTGGTTTATAGATGGTATAGCCGTAAATCCGGGCATCAACCGTATTATCGTACAGACGTTCGACGGTTACAACGGTGCGGGCAATGAGCTTGAGCGTGGATATATAGATGTTTGGTGTGACATCGGTCAAATTAATGATTATCCGAAGAATAACAATGATAGTCAGAGTTCTCCTGCTGTGAGTTCCGATTTGGGTGTGAGGCTTCTTGTTCGGGACAGTTATCTGCCGGGGACGCCGGTTCTCGTGCGGGTTGAGCTTGTTGGGCAGGATGGCAGCGTCGAACGCGATATATGGGATGCGGTGGCGAGGCTTTCGGTAGATAATCCGGGCGTTGCACTTTCCGATGACATAATCTTTCTGCGTAACGGCCTGGGCAGCGCGCTTGTTACTTTCAGAGGTCAAGGTGACTTCGTATTGACGGCTGAGGTTGATGGTATGGCGGAAAATCGTTTGCTGGTTGACCTGAGTGATGAGCCGATTATGACAGTTTCGGGTGAATTAGCCGGAGATTCCACCGTTTGGACCGGCATTGTTCATGTAACCGATGACCTGCTGGTTCCCAGAGGTCATACGTTAACCATTCAGCCGGGGACACTTGTTTTGCTGGATGGAGTAGGCTCCGGTTCGGGGGGAAAGGACATCGATGTGCAGGGGACGATTGAGGCTCTTGGTACGGCTTCGGCGCCGGTGACGTTCACGGCTTTCGACCCAACCGAGGCGTGGGGTGAAATCCATCACGACGGCTCGGAGCCGTCAATATATCAATACACGAACTTCACTCTCGGCGGGCATTCACCCGGCGGAGGGCATACCGGCTCGGGGCCGGTTGTTCGGTCAGAGGGTTCCGATGTCACTTTCGAGTATGTTTCCGTCACCGACAACGCGGGTAAGATTATGCAGGCCTCCGGCTCGGACCTGACTTTTCGTAACTGTCAACTGGCAAGGTCGGTCATGGGGCCTGAAATCGACAATACTGCGTTGTTAATGGAAGGCACCTGGATAACGGAGATGCATGGGTCGGATGACGACGATGGTATTTATGTACACAGCCAGAGTGCCGGACAAGATGTTACGCTTCGCGGCGGTGTGATTGCCGATACGGACGATGACGGGCTGGATACGCTGGTTTCGACCGTCTCTATTGAGGATTATATTATCCGTGATTGTTTCGATAAGGGCGTGAGTGTTTATGACGGCGAGGTGTCACTTGATTATATGCTGATTATAAACAACGGTATAGGGATATCGGCCAAGACATACGAGGACAGCAGCGCCCGGGTGTCTATTAACCATGCCACGATTGTTTGCCGTGATATTGGCTTTCAGGCTTTCAACAGAGATAATCATGTAAATTCGTTTATCGAATATTTCGTAACTAATTCTATCGTGCTTGCCAATGATTCGGTGCGGACGGACTTCGACCCTGCGAATATTCATATTGATTATTCGAATACGGGGGAAGAATGGCTAGGTATGGACAATATAAATGAGGACACGTTGTTTGTCGATGCTCTTTACAACGACTTTCATCTCCGGGAGGATTCACCGTGCATAGATGCAGGTAACGATAATGGTGTTGTAAGTAATCAGGGATATTATCAGGATGGACAGACCAGCCGCATGGGAGGAGTTTTAACGGAGAGTATTGTCTGGACGCCGGAAGAGGGGCCATATCGTATTATCGGTGAGCTGACTATACCACAGGGTGTTGAGCTGGCTATTATGCCGGGCACTACGGTCTTTTTCGAGCCGGATGCAAAAATGAATGTTAACGGCCGCCTTGTTGCCGAAGGCACCGAGTATGAGATGATTCGTTTTACGCGCACGCCGGGCACGGGGGGAACATGGGATGGTATTCAATTCGAAAATACTATGGATGATAACCGCATTACATATACGGTGGTTGAGTACGGACGGACTAATGACGGTATGATAGGTCTTGAAGATTCAAATATTTTGCTTGACCATGTTACATTGGATAATACCGACCTGCGCCGTATCAGGACAATTGACTCGTCGCTGATTGTGAGTAACTCAGTATTCACGGATACTTTCGATTCCAATGGGCCGCCGAGCACTAACAATTTCAGCGAGCATATCTGGGGCAGGGGGATTCCTGCGGATGGTTATTTCATTATCGAAAATAATATCTTCGGGACGACCAAGGGACACAATGATGCGATTGATTTTGACGGCCCATCGCGTCCGGACCCGGTGGCGCAGATTCTAAACAATGTTTTCAGAGGAGGCGGCGACGATGCGCTCGACCTCGAAAGCGATGCACATATCGAGGGTAATGTTTTTATGCATTATCACAAGGATGTTCATAATACCGACCCGGGTGAATCGAACGTTATTTCCGCCGGTGGTGGAAAAGAATATGTGATTGTCCGTAATGTATTTCATGATATGGACCATGCGATGATTATTAAGGATGATTCGTTCGCAACTTTTGTTAATAACACGGTTGTGGATGCGGATAAGGCTGCTATTTATTTCGATTTGGCAGGTCAGACCAGGGGGCCGGGCCGTGGTGTTTATGTGGATGGCAGTATCTTCCGGGATGCAGAGACAATTTTCGACGAAGTAACTGCTTTAACGGAAATTTCCGTGAATCGTTCTATCATTCCGGCCGAATGGCATGAGTTTGGCATGGGTAATATCGATGCAGACCCACTTTTCGTCGAGGCTGGCAGTGACTTTCATCTCAAACCATATTCGCCGGCGATTGGTACCGGTCCTTACGGCCTTGATATGGGAGCTTATGTGCCCGGCGGCGCTGCTGTTTATGGAGAGCCCGACGAAGTGACTTATCGCACCAGTGCTGCGCTTGCCGTCGGAGGGCCGGGTATTACGCATTACAGATATTCTCTCAATGGAGTGCAATGGAGCGAGGAGCGGCCGGTAGATGAGCCGATTGAACTGACAAACCTGCTTAACGGGCAATCTTATGCCGTTTATGTGACAGGTAAAGATTCCGCCGGTAACTGGCAAAGCGAAGAAAACCCAAGCGCCTCGCGCACCTGGACCGTTGATGTTTCTTATCACAAGCTGATAATCAATGAAGTGCTTGCGACCAATATCTCAGCTATCGAACACGAGGGGACCTTTCCGGACTTTATAGAGTTGTACTATGACGGGCCTGCGCCTTTTGATTTGGCTGGTATGAGTATAGCCGACAATATGGAGAGTCAGAGTGGGTTTGTATTTCCAGCCGGGACTGTTATTAATCCCGGAGAGTATCTTGTCCTTATGGCCGATTCTGAGACGACTACATCTGGTGTCCATTTAGGCTTTGCTCTTAGCAGTGACGGCGAGGGTGTTTATCTCTACGATAGAAACGGTGAGATAGTTGATTCGGTCGAGTTCTGTTTGCAATCGCCTGATTTGTCCATCGGTCGAATCGGTTATGACGGCCGATGGGGGCTCAACGTCCCCACTTTTGGCCGGCCTAATATCGCTCAGCCGCTCGGCGATACGGACACTTTGAAGATAAACGAGTGGTTTTCAAGCGGGCATATTCTGTTTGAGGATGACTTCGTCGAGATATTTAATCCCCATATTTCTCCGGTTGAGCTGAGTGGTTTGTACCTGACCGACAATCCCGTGACACAGCGCGATAAGTATAAGATTGGTCGTCTGAGTTTTATAGGCGGTAATGGTTTTGTTGTGTTTAATGCTGACGGTCAAAATCAACCAGACCACGCCGATTTCAAACTCTCTTCCAATGGGGAAGTGCTCGGTTTGTTTGATGCCGAACTGAACAGTATAGATAGAGTAATCTTCGGACCGCAAACAAGGGATGCTTCTCAAGGTCGGGCGCCTGATGGAGCAGATAATTTCAAATTTTTCGAATTACCAACCCCCGGTATTGCCAATCCATTAGGCAACTCTACAATCGTGACTGAGCTGATTTCTATTGATGACGTCTGGGCCTATGAGCAAACTGATACGGCTTTACCTTCAGGATGGATTGAGCCGGATTATGATGATTCATCCTGGCCGAGAGGAGAGGCGTTGTTATATGTTGAGAATTCCAGCTTGCCTGCGCCTAAGAATACGAAACTAACACTTGGTCCTTTGACTTATTATTTTAGAAGACATTTCACTATCGATGTCGAGCCGAGTGACATAGCAATGTTTGAGCTTTCGACGGTGATTGATGATGGCGCCGTATTCTATATCAACGGTGCCGAGGTTCTGCGGCTGCGCATGCCGGAAGGAGAGATTCAGCATGATACCGAGACAGACGACAGTGTGACTAATGCAGCCTTCGAGGGTCCGTTTACAATTTCCACGGAGTACCTGGTTCGGGGCGATAATATCATCGCTGTCGAGGTCCATCAGAGCGGGCCGAACAGCAGCGATATTGTCTTCGGATTACAGCTTGACGCCGTTTCCATAAATTCGGATGAGATTCTTACGAGAGCATTTGCATTGCTGGATGGTTTGCGTATTACCGAACTGATGTATCACGCCGTCAACGGTAGTGATTATGATTTCATAGAACTGCAGAACATTAGTCAAACAACGCTGGATCTGACGGGAGTGAGTTTTACCGAGGGGATTGGTTTTGTATTCCCGCAAATGTTCCTTGATCCCGGCCAGCGTGTCGTGGTCGTAAATAATACGGCGGCTTTTCAGTCGGTGTATGGTACGAATGTAAATATTGCAGGTGAATATTCCGGTAATCTGAGTAACAGCGGAGAGAAAATAGTTCTGAATCTTCCGTTACCTATGGAAGCGGCGATACTGAGATTCGAGTATAGTGACAATTGGTATCCAACCACCGACGGCGGGGGCAGTTCACTGGTTATTAACGACCCGATTAATCCGCCGGTCGTGTGGACCTATCCTGAAAGCTGGGGGCCGGCCACTCCCAGTCCCGGTCGGTGATAAACTTCGTAAGTAAACTTGTATTTTGGTGTGCTTTATTCCTGCTGTTTACCTAGCCTTCTCTAATAAAGAAGATTGCCACATCATCCCGATTATATCGGGATTCCTCGCAATTACATTAAATAAGTTCCTTGTTAGTAATGTTACAAATAAATCTCTTGAGCCATCTGTTAAGAGTTCTTTAGTTGCTCGTAAAAGACCATTGTCGGTGAACTGTCGAAGCTGATATCCGTCCAACGAGTCTGGGCTTGGATTTTACTTGCAAAAGTACAGAATATTTACTGTAATCGTTTATATGTTCTGTGACATTACTGAGTGACGCGGCCATGCGATGAGGGTGAAAAGATTAAAAAGGAGATTATCATGAGAAAATCATTGATGATAATTTCTGTTACTGCTGTTTTTCTATTCGAGACCGCAGTTTACGGCTGTACCGGCTTTTGTATATCACAGGGTGATACGGTACTTGTCGGTAATAACGAAGACTGGAAAAATCCGAAAACGAAAGTATGGTACGAGCCTAGTTCGAAAGGAAAATACGGGAGAGTCTATTTCGGGTTCGACAATTTTTATCCTCAGGGCGGCATGAACGAAAAGGGTCTTTGTTTCGACGGATTTGCCACATCGCGAAAAAAGGTAAAGAAATCGCTTAATAAACCTGAATTAAGAGGAAATAATTTCCTCGATGCAATTATGTCAAAATGCGCCACGGTTGAAGAAGTCCTGAAAGAGTTCGACAAATATAACCTGGATTTTTTGGATAGGGCCATGCTTTTCTTTGCCGATGCGACTGGAGATGCTGCGATCATTGAAGGTGATGAAATCATACGCAAAAAGGGGAAATATCAAATAACAACGAACTTTTATCAGTCTGAGGTCAAAGAAGAAGATATAATGTGTCAAAGATATAAAATCGCCAACCAGATGCTCAGGGACGCAGATAATGTCACGATCGATTTGTGTAAACGGGTGTTAGCCGCAACACATCAGGAGGGGGCAAATCCTACAGTCTATTCCAATGTTTACGATTTGAAAAAAAGAGTTGTATATCTCTATCATTTCCATAATTTTCAAAATGTTGTGGTGATTGATTTAGCCGAGGAATTGAAAAAAGGCAAACGTCGCACGGACTTACCTGCGCTGTTTCCGAGAACATATGTAGCCGAAAAATTTCAGAACAAATAATAGAATCCGGCGAAATTCTGCCATTTAATTAGCAGGATTCTAAAGTCATTAGTTATGGCATAGTGAAAATGACTTTGTCATTTTCGCCAAAGAAACCGATCTTGCCATCCTTTTGGTCAACGCGAATACTCACGAATTTGCCTTCGTCCCCTCCTAACGATAAAGATGCGGTATTGTCATTTTCCAGTATTGAAATAGCCGCTCGAACGTCTTTTTTGGCCGTTCCTTTATGTAAGTTAATCGCAGTTACACCCGGATAGTCCTCAGAAGGAGAAGCACTTTTTAAGACAATACCGCCGGGTTTCTGGCTTGGTTCCCGGCCGTCAGACAACATAAGTAATGTGCCATTATCATTAACCTCTGCCATAAACAGCGGAGCTTCGGCATGCTTCATTAACATCAAGTGGACGCCTTCCCTATGAGCTGACAGCGATATTATATGTTTATGGTCTTTGCCCTGAGCTGTTATTCCGATGTTAGAGCCACCAGAATCGGCTTTAAGGACTATCCCCGGCTTTCCATCAGGTGCAATGACCTCGATACGCTTAGCTTGCAGGACATCGGGTATCGAATCGGGAGGTTTTGCAGAGACGGTTAATGTTATGAGCAGTAAGGCAGCGAATAATCCTGTCATGTAGCGCCAACGGCGATTTGTTCGTTCGAGCGATTCTATTTTCTTTTCAATTTCAGACATGGTTATTTCTCCTTATTTTGTTCTTGAAAAACCATTGTAGGTGAGCCACCGAGGCTTATGCTCATCCAGGCGGCTTCGTCAATCTCGGCTTGTGAGAACCCTTTTATCTTAGCCTTTTTCAAGCTCATTTTCAAGCATGGCTCGCATCTACTTGACTATTTTGACCGCATCGGTCTGACACTGCGTGTGGTTTATACCAGATATTTAAAATAGTTGGCAATTCAATGATTAACGGTTAAATAGACGTTTATTCGCTGGAAATAACACAATGCAATTGACTTAAAGGGGGCAAATCAGATATAATCAGGATAGAAGATATATTTCCTGTAGTTTAATCATCTGATGAGAGGGCTTGTTGAACCTATTATGTGGTTGGTGGAACTTACCTGATTGGTGGTCATAATTTTCATCTTTTCCAGTATCTAAAGGCGTTATAAGTCGAAATAAAGTAAGCAGCTTAAAACGTCAGTAAAGCAGGAGGTAGTAGTTGGACAGGTCTATAAAAATCTTTGTTTTTATTTTATTATCAGCATTGTTCATTGGAGCTGTAAAAGCTGACTGTCCAAAAGGTGACCTTAATGGTGACTGTAAAGTTGATTTTTTGGACATCAGTGTTTTTGCGGAGCAGTGGCTGGAGCCTTCGGACAGTGACTCCGATACTAATTTTGCAGATTTTGATGGTGTTGACGGTGTGAATGTATCGGACTTTGCACTGTTGGTCAGTCAATGGCACCAGGCAGGTGTTCCTCTGGTAATCAACGAATTTATGGCTTCCAATAATAGTTTTATCCAGGATCCACAGGGTCAATATGATGACTGGATAGAAATATATAACTTGAGTAGTGAAGCTATAAATGTAGCCGGTATGTATTTGACGGATAATCTCTCTGTTCCTGCTAAGTGGCAGTTTCCCAGTGACAATCCAAGTGTCACTACTATCCCTCCGCAGGGCTATTTATTGATATGGGCAGACGAAAATATTACAGATGCCGGTCTGCATGCGAGTTTCAAACTCGATGGAGGTGGTGAGGAATTAGGTTTGTTCGATTCAGATGGAAGTACATTGATTGATAGTATTGTCTTTAACGGCCAGACCGTCGATATTTCATATGGCCGATTTCCCGATGCTGCTGACGATTTACGCTTCTTTGCTGTTTCTACGCCGGGAGCAGAAAATGTTGGAGCGTATTCAGGCGAAGTGGATGAAGTAAAATCCAGTCATAAGCACGGTTTCTATGATGTACCGTTTTATGTCACGCTTGCTACCGAAACAGAGGGCGCCGACATTTATTATACGCTCGATGGTTCCGAACCTTATGAATTTGTCGGACGTGGATACATCAACGGAGCGGTTTATAACTGCCCGATTTTAATCAGCAGTACTACTTGCCTGAGGGCCAAGGCCGTCAAGCCCGGCTGGAAGTCATCGCAAGTCAAAACAATTACATATCTGATGGGCGTCGGCGAAGCTCGAAGGTCGCTGCCGGCAGTGTCCCTTGTAGGAGATTATGGAAAAACTTTTTACGAACCGAATGGTGTGATGGCAATTGTGGGGGGATATTATGGTGCGGATGGACGATGGGTTTCGAATGGTCCGGACACATATAATAATGTAATACACCGAGGGATGGCATACGAGCGTCCTGTGTCATTTGAACTAATTCAGCCGGGAGACAACTCGGGTCTTCAAATTGATTGTGGAATCCGCGTCCATGGGAGTGACTATATGCGTCCGCGGTATCGCCGCAGAGACGGCCTCTGGAGCGGAAATGCCAAATTCAGTTTCAGGCTTTACTTCCGCAGCAGATATGGTGAGAAATGGCTTGAATATCCGTTGTTCCCCTTTGAGGTTGACCGTTTCAGGAGCATCGCCCTGCGTGGGGGTCACAATGATAGAACTAATCCGTTTATTAAGGACGAGCTGCTCAGGCGATTGCATAAAGATATGGGTAATGTCGCCAGCGGTGGAATGAATGCTAATCTTTTCATCAATGGAGAATACAAGGGCTATTTCAATCCCTGCGAGCATATTAAAAATGCGTTCTGCCAGGAATGGTATGAGAGTGATAAAGACTGGGACGTGATGACAATGAGCGGAGTCCGTGACGGCGATGCGGTGGCCTGGAACGAGATGATTAATTATGCCCGCAGTAATAATCTTTCTAACGATGAACATTATCAATGTATCAGTCAACTTCTCGATATTCCTTCGTTTGTTGATTATCTTATTTTGCAGCTCTGGTGCGGTAATTGGGACTGGCCGCAAAATAACTGGTCTGCCGCCAGAGAACGCTCGGATGAAGGTATGTGGCGGTTTTTCATCTGGGATGCGGAAGGGGGAATGTTCTCGGACAGGCTCGGAACGGTTTATTTTGACAGGCTTAACTCGCAAAGTAATGCTAACGGCTGGTTGTATCGTGCGCTTAAAAATAACTCCAATTTCAAACAGCTTTTTTCCGACCGTATATATAAACATTTTTATAATAATGGAGCTCTTACTGAAGACAATATAAGAGAACGTTTTTTAGAGCTTCGTGAGGAGATGTCAGGGGTTATTCCCAATATGAATATGTATGTTCTGGATACGTGGGTGCCGGAGCGGCTTAGTATTTTTTTGAATGCCTGTATTCAGGAAGGCATGTATACGTTTCGCGGTCCGACCTTCGAAGTGAACGGCTTTGAGCAGCAGGGGGGTGAGGTTTCGACCGATGACGCCTTTACTTTGACTACTCTTGGCAGGTCTCAGGTAATTTATTATACCATCGATGGTTCCGACCCGCGTTTACCCGTGGAGTCACCGATTCAGACTACCAGCACAACCCTTGTGGCTGAAAATGCGGCTAAACATGTACTCGTTCCGACAGGCCCGGTTAGCAATGACTGGAGAGGCGGCAGGGGCTTTAATGACTCGGTTTGGTTAACCACCTCCGGTTATCCGGGTGGTGTCGGTTATGAAAGAAACAGCGGATATGAAGAGATGATAAGTCTTGACCTCGAAAACAGGATGTATGGAACGAATCCTACCTGTTATGTCCGTATTCCGTTTGATTTTAATTTCAACCTGAGTAACTTCGATTTTATGACGCTGAAAATGCGATATGACGATGGTTTTGTTGCTTACCTCAATGGAACAGAAGTTGCCCGACGCGGTTTTACCGGCGAGCCGACCTGGAATTCTAATGCCGACACCGGCCGTTCCGACTCCGAAGCTGTGAATTTCGAGCACATCGATATTTCCCTTTTTCTAAATACGCTGCGTCCGGGTAACAATATCTTAGCTATACAGGGCCTGAATACTTCTACTACCAGCTCCGACCTTCTAATCTCCACCGAGCTGGTTATCGGCGACAGGACGCTCATTGAAGATATCGAAATTGTATCGCCAAGTGCGATAGAATACACAGGCTCGTTTAATTTGGATAATAGCGCATGTGTCAAAGCAAGGGTGTTAAATGATGGTATTTGGAGCGCCCTGAACGAAGCGACTTTTTCTGTGGGGCCTGTAGCGGATAATCTGCGCATCACGGAGATTATGTATAATCCTTATAGTTTGGATGATTCGGAAGAGCCTAATG
>JASFVS010000214.1:0-5638 GCA_050049715.1 Phycisphaerales bacterium | reverse complement strand
TATATACCCAAGCTCATAATCCAATTCCTCAGGATGGCGAAACAGAAGCGCCCGCACAAGCTGTACTAAACTGGCAGCCCGGTGCATACGTTGAGGGCCAGTCGCCAAAACACCGGGTCTTCTTCAGTGAGAACTTCGATGATGTCAATGATGGTATTGGTGGAGTAGAGCAGGATGTCGAGTACTATCCCATTAATGGTACTCTCGACCTGGACTTTGAAAAGACTTACTACTGGCGTGTAGATGAGGTCAATAACACTACCGGCTGGGACAAAGGAACTGTATGGAGATTCACGGTAGCTAATTACTACGTTTTAGAAGATTTTGAGGACTATAACGACTACGAGCCTGACAGAATATTCGACGCATGGGTAGATGGATGGAACATCACAGCGAATGGCTCAATAATAGGCTATGCAGAGCCTGATTTTGAAGCCGGAGAGCATTTCGTCGAGACTGTATTTGTTCACGGCGGCTCTCAATCAATGCCGTATTTCTATGATAACACTACCGCCGATTACTCTGAGGCAACTATGGCACTGAGCTCTCTACGTGACTGGACTAAACAAGGCGTCGAAAGCCTAACCGTTTGGTTCAAGGGCAATCCTTCAGCTTTTGTAGAGGAGCCCGCCGGCACCTATACGATAGCTGCCACCGGCACCGATATTTGGGACACTTCAGATGAGTTCCGTTACGTGTTTAAACAGCTTTCCGGCAATGGCTCGATTTCAGCACAGGTCCTCAGTATAGAGAATACCGACCCCTGGGCTAAAGCAGGCGTAATGATTCGTCAGACACTTGAGCCGGACTCTAAATTCGCCGCGGTATATATTACACCGGGCAACGGATGCAGATTCCAGGGCCGGCTAACTCCAGTCGCTGAGGCCGTTAGCGACACACCGGTAGCAACAGATGAGCAAATAGCAATTACAGCACCCTACTGGATAAAGATAGAACGTGACGGCGACAACTTCAATGGTTATTATTCAAGCGATGGAGCGAATTGGCAAACAATGGCATGGAATCCGCAGAGTATAGCAATGCCTACGAATGTCTATATAGGAATGGCAGTAACCAGCCATAGTTCTAACGTATTCGGCAAAGGTAAATTCTCCAATATCCAGATTACAGGAACAGTTAGTCAGCAAGCGTGGGAACATCAGGCTATTGGTGTAGAAATGCCAAGTAATGAACCTGCTCAGTTATATGTTGTCCTGGATAGCAGCGCCGTAGTTTATAACGATAATTCCGATGCGGCGTTGATGACTGAGTGGACGCAGTGGAATATCAACCTACAGGAGTTTGCAAACCAGGGTGTGGACCTTACAAACGTTACTTCGATTGGTCTCGGTTTTGGTAATTCACAAACTGACGGCTTAGGTTTAGTGTACTTCGACGATATTCAATTGCATCCTTCACAATCAGAACCAACACCTTAAAATTACAATTTAGATTGTACGACTGATATAGTAAACTTCCGTAAATTCGGGGCTTATATCAAATGAATCGATATAAGCCCCTTTTTATTTCACAATTCAGCAAAGGAAGACGTGCACTTTAGATATAGAAAAACTTGCTATTTAACGCCTATTGTTGTATTTTTATACAACAATGCAGACAAAAGTTGTAAAACTCGATGCCGAAAATATAGATTC
Source organism: Phycisphaerales bacterium (assembly GCA_050049715.1). Lineage (GTDB taxonomy): Bacteria > Planctomycetota > Phycisphaerae > Sedimentisphaerales > Anaerobacaceae > NIOZ-UU13. The sequence continues at coordinate 3,983 of JASFVS010000214.1, read as the reverse complement.
AGACAAAATCAAAGAGGCGGCATCTGTAATAGATGCCGGCGGTCTCGTAGCATTTCCAACAGAAACCGTCTACGGAATTGCATGCCAAGCTCAAACTAATTCGCTATCCAAATTAAACAATATCAAAGGAAGAGACCCTGCTAAATTCTACACCTTACATATTGGACAAAGAGATGATGTTAAAAAATATGTACCAACTATAGAATTAAAAGCTAAGAAATTAATTAACAACGCCTGGCCTGGACCTTTAACCATAGTTTTTGAATTAGACCAGAAGGATATTGACAAACAAAGAAGGAAACTCGAGAAGAGGTATTTTAAAAATCTTTATCAAAACAATTCTATAGGCATTCGCTGTCCGGATAATTCGATAGCAATAAATCTTCTACAAACAACACAAAACCCCGTAGTGGCACCAAGTGCAAACATAACAGGTCAATCACCGGCAATCGATGCCGAACAAGTTTTAACACAATTGTCAGATCAAATTGATTTATTACTGGATGGTGGATCCTGTAAATACAAAACAAGTAGCACTGTTGTTAAAATAGGTAAAATGAAAATCGAAATTCTAAGGCCCGGCGCGTATTCTCGAGAAGAGTTAGAAAAAAAGTCCGTAATCCAGTTCCTGTTCGTTTGTACAGGTAACACCTGCCGAAGTCCGATGGCAGAAGGAATATTTCGAAAATATTTGGCAGAAAAATTAGAATGCAATGTTGACCAGTTAAATAAAAAAGGTTATAAAGTATGCTCTGCTGGCGTTATGGGTTTAAGTGGCGCGCCGGCAAGCGCAGAGGCGATGGTTGCATGTGCAGCTATGGGAGTAGATTTAAGAGCCCACAGAAATCAAGGATTATCAATAGAGCTTCTCGAAGATAGTGATTTTATCTTTGCAATGGAGCAAATACATAAAGACAGAATTATCGCTCTTAATCCCAAGGCTGCAAGTAAGTGTTTTCTATTAGCGTCAGGTAAAGGTATTTCTGACCCGATAGGCCATCCCCAGGAATTTTTCAATAGTTGTGCTGAAACAATAGAAACAGCAGTGAAGCAACGAATTAGCGAGCTTGTGATATGAAAATAGCAATTGGAAGTGACCATCGAGGTTTTGAAGCAAAAGAACAAATAAAAGCCATCGCTACTGAATTGGGACATGAGTGCATCGACTTTGGTACAAACGACAACAATCCTATTGATTACCCTGATCCAGCTTATTTAGTAGCTACGGCAGTGTCGAACAAACAAGCTGATAGAGCAATTTTAGTCTGCGCAACAGGCATTGGAATGTGCATAGCGGCAAATAAAGTAAATGAAATTAGGGCCGCACTGTGCCATGACGAACTAAGCGCCCGGGTCTCCCGCGACCATAATGATTCAAATGTTCTTTGTTTATCAGGAGACCAACTCGGGGAAGTACTACTGCGAAAAATAGTAGAGGTTTGGTTAAATACTGACTTCAGTGGTGGAAGACACGACAGAAGAGTAAGAAAAATAAAGGCAATCGAACAAGGCACAGACCCAAGAAACGTCAAAAACGGTTAACGTATCAAAGATTGCTTTATATCGGGTGGTTTTTCATATCACAGCATGTGATGTGAATCTTGGAGGGTACATTTTGCATGGGCACAAAAAATAATTCTAAGAGATATTTAATTACCGTAATTTTCAATTAGATTAGATGTCTATAATAGGGTGGGCAAGGAGGCCCGCCCTATTATTTTTTATGAAATAGGAGTGCTACCAATCCTGCCACAATTCTTCAACAATAATATCTTCAAATAAAAATGCCTTTCCCTGTCAATTTATTAATGCATGGTGTCTTCATATGAGCACTGCCGTAACATCTGAGATAGTCTATCTGGAATGCATCAGCAACTACCACAATAATATCAAACTTTGGTAGGAATACCCTTTTGTTTGGATGGAATGGCTTTGAGTGCTTCCTCAACTCTTTCTTTACCCGCTCGAGTTTTACGCCGCAGCTTCTCAGTAGGACTGATACCTATCGAACGTAATTTATTGTACCTGTTTTCAAGCAGATTTTCGAACTTTGTACGCTTGAGATCTCGCAGGGTTTTCACGATATACTGTTCGACATTATAAACAGTTTCGCGAAGATTTCGATGTGCTCCCCCCAGAGGCTCAGAAATCACCGCATCAATCAACCCAAGTTTAAATAAATCCCTGCTCGTCAATCTAAGTGCCTCCGCCGCCTGTGGCGCCTGTGCGCCATCACGCCATAAGATTGCGGCACAACCTTCAGGCGATATAACCGAATAATACGCGAATTCAAGCATTGCCAGCTTATCACCCACACCTATTCCGAGAGCACCACCGGAGCCACCTTCTCCTATAACAACACAAATTACCGGCACTCTTAAACGTGACATTTCTGTAAGATTAACGGCTATGGCCTGGGCCTGCCCCCTTTCCTCGGCTCCAACACCCGGATAAGCGCCCGGAGTGTCAATAAAAGTTATAACAGGGATTCCAAACTTCTCGGCAAATCTCATCTTGGCTAAAGCTTTTCGATAACCCTCCGGATTCGGACATCCGAAATTACAGGCAACCTTTTGCTTTGTGTTCTTACCTTTATTCTGGCCGACAACTAATACCCTCTCTCTGCCTATCTGGCCAAAACCTGTTACGATTGCACGGTCATCACCGAAACATCTATCACCGTGCAATTCGCGAAAATCCTTTACCATCAGGCCAAGATAGTCAGAAAGAAGAGGTCTGTTCGGATGACGTGCCACCTGAACGGTTTGCCAGGCGGTCAGACTCGAATAGATTCGCTTTAATTCGGTAACCTGCTGTTTCTGGAGCTGACGAATCTCCGCGGAATAGTTGATGCCTTTAATTGAACTGAGCTTGCGCAGCTCATTCATCTGGTTGTCGAGATTAGCAACCTTTTGCTCAAAATTGAGGTAACCACCATTGCTTAGACTATTATTATTGCCCGGCATCTTTTCTATTTTACTATCTCGCCTTGCCATAAGCATACAACGAGAATGCTTACAAAAAAATCGCCCATATACATAACGGGCTTTCATTTAAAGTTAAAATGTTAGCATTTTAATAACATAAATCAAAGAAAAAAATTGACATTTGAAGTGTCCTACAGTACTTTTTAGCATAATCCATTCTAAGCTGTATTCTTGTAAGGTCTTTGCTATGAAAGACTTAAGGCAAATAACTGTTGTGGGTCTGGGACTTTTAGGCGGCTCGTTATCATTAGCTATTTTACGCTCTTTTCCTCGAGTCAAAATTGTAGGTTATACACATCGCCCCAGCACTCGTGCGAAAGCCAGAAAACTCTCAATAGCAACTGAAGTTGTTGATTGTTTACAAACAAGTGTATCCGACGCCGACCTCGTTATACTCGCTACACCCATAGAAACATTCGAAAAAACCTTCAGCGAAATAGCTGATGCACTCCCGAACGGCTGTATTATTACCGACGTCGGGTCAACAAAAGTCCTGCCCCATCGTTGGGCGGCCAGGAAACTACCGAAAAGGGTCCATTACGTCGGCTCGCATCCAATCGCCGGCTCAGAACAAAGGGGCCTTGAATTCGCCAGAGATGACTTGTTCGATAAGGCAATGTGTATTTTGACAACAACAAAAACGACTAATCGAAAAGCAGTACAAACACTGAAAATGTTCTGGTCAAAACTCGGTTGTTTCGTGAAGTCAATGTCGCCGGCTAAACATGATAAAATCTTCGCAAACGTAAGTCATGTTCCACACATAACGGCGACAGCATTGGTAAATGCCAGCAAAATCGAAGATTTGAAATTCGCCGGTAAAGGATTTATGGATACCTCAAGAATAGCATCGGGACCGGTCAATATCTGGGCTGACATACTGCGGACAAACGCCAGTAATATTACCAAAGGTATCGACAAAACTATCGTTGAATTACAAAAACTTAAAAAAGCAATCAAAAATGATAATAAAAAAGAAGTTGAAAAACTGCTTGA
>JASFVS010000213.1:0-5654 GCA_050049715.1 Phycisphaerales bacterium | reverse complement strand
TATAAATGAAAGTCGCATCTTCTATGCAGGGGAAATCCACAGGAGCGATAACTGGATAGAAAGAGTAATATCTAAATTATCAGATAAGGTTTACCTTACAATTGACCTCGATGTCTTCGACCCGTCGATAATGCCCTCTACCGGAACTCCGGAGCCGGGCGGCTTATTGTGGTACGATGTGCTTAGATTGCTGAAAGCTGTATTCGAAAGTAAGGAAATAGTGGGTTTCGATGTTGTCGAGCTGTGTCCGGATGAAAGAAATAAGGCACCGGACTTTTTAGCCGCTAAACTGGTTTATAAATTATTGAGCTATAAATTCAAAGATTGATATGAAAAAGAAAGATTATTTGAAAGAGCCAATCGAACATATCGACATTAAGTCGTTCGATTCGAGCGGGATAATTGGGGCCATGAAGGGTATGTCTTTTACGGCCAAGGATACCGCCAAAGCCGCAGAGATTTTCGAGACGATGGTCAAAGACAGGGATTGTACGATTATTTTGTGCATAGCCGGGAGCACAAGTGCGGCAGGGTGTATGCAGGTTTACGTTGATATGGTCAAATGCAATATGGTAGATGTTGTCGTTGCTACCGGTGCTACGATAGTTGATATGGATTTTTTCGAGGCACTTGGATTCAGGCATTACAAGGGAAGTCCTTATGTTGATGACAGCAAATTGAGAGAGCTGTATATTGACAGAATATACGACACATTTATCGATGAGGAGCAGTTACAGGTTTGTGATAACACCGTTAAGGAAATTGCAGATAAGCTTGAAAAAATGCCATATTCTTCGAGGGAATTTATCAAGGAGATGGGTGCATACCTTCTGACAAATTCGAAAAAGAAGGAATCTTTGGTGCAGGCGGCGTATGAGAATGATGTACCGATATTCTGCCCGGCGTTTTCCGATTCAAGTGCGGGGTTCGGGCTGGTTAAGCACCAGGTGGAAAATGCCGAAAAACATGTTTCAATAGACAGCGTGAAGGATTTCAGGGAGCTGACGGAAATTAAGATAAGGGCTGGCTCTTCCGGATTATTTATAATAGGAGGGGGTGTTCCGAAGAATTTTGCTCAGGACACGGTAATTTGTGCTGAGGTTCTTGGTAAAAATGTCGATATGCACAAATACGCGGTCCAGATTACGGTTGCCGATGTTCGGGATGGCGCCTGCTCGAGTTCCACGCTTAAGGAAGCGTCTTCCTGGGGCAAAGTGGATACGGGATATGAGCAGATGGTTTATGCCGAGGCGAGCAGCGTTTTGCCCTTGATAGTGAGTTATGTATATCACCGGCGGAGCTGGCGGGAAAGAAACAAGAGACAATGGAGTAAAATATTTGAATAATTATTTTCCATGTGGGGACATAAGGAGCTTAAAAATGACAAAAGGTATATTTGTGCCTGTATTTTTGGTTGTTTTGGTCTGTTCTGTGGTCCTGACGAGCTGTGAAGAAAGAGGTGATAACGGTGACCTTGAAGCAATGAATGGGGAAGCATTGTCCTCGTTCAAGAGTGGTCTTACGAAGGCCAGGAGAGACTTGGTCGATTTAAAAGATGAACTGCATGCGACCAGGGGAATCCAGGAGGAGCTTGTAAAGCAGATGGAAGCGCTGATTTCCGAACGTCAAGAAACGGCGGTTACGGATAATGTGACGGACCAGAGAATAGAAGAACTCACCGCGGCAGTAAATGAACAGAAAGAGGTTTGCAACCGGCTTGAAAGTGAGATAAATGCTTTGAATACGGTCATAGAAAGCCAGCAGACGACCATAGATGAACTGCAGACGGCTATTGCCGAATTATCGAGCATGATTGGGCAACAGGAAGATGTAGAGCCATAGCAACCGAGGTAGAGTGAAAAGCAATTTGGGCAGTAGGGGGGGATTCCTGAGTTTCCTGGCTCATTCAGACAGGGAGAGGGTTTAAGTCTGGCATTTCGTCTTTTAATAATATAAAAATCCCCCCAAGCGGCACCGGATTGTGACTATTCGTCATTGAAAATTTATGTCGATTGACTAATAGCAAAGCTAATTTGGGAAAATTTGTTGCAATTTTTCACTCAGGTGGTTAGTATTCGACTCGAACGGAGTTTTGGCGAATGGATGAGCCGGGCAAAAATAGCGATAAAGGTGTCAAAACGAGTGTTAATAAGGTCGTTGGTGAATATATCAGGGGCCTTAGTGACGAACACCGTATGCTGGTGGTTCTCAAGTCGCAATTATACGGTGGAACCTGGGAACCGATGCTTGATGACCTTGAAAACCGCCTGGCCGGTAAACCCTATATATTCAAACTGGTGAATCGAATAAAAGATGATATCGAACGCATCAACCAGATGCAGAATTTCGAAAAAGAGCATAACGTAGATTTGGCCGACTATGTCGAGCTGTCTTAAAAGAGATGTGTCAGGGGAATTAAAAAGGCGATGAACAGAAGGAATGTCTTTTTGCGAGGGTTAATGAAAATGGCAAGAATGTTGAAATGGAAATTTGTTCTGCCGGCTGGCTTTTTGCTTGTTTGTTTAATACAGTATAGCTTCGCTGCGGAAGAGAATTCACAAAGACTTGTTTCACCGGAACTGCTTAAACACGCCGATTTGAAATTGTTGTGGGATAATGAGCTTCCTATTAGAAAAGGTGAGAAGTTAAAGCAGTTGCTTGTTCTCGGTAATCGTATTTATTCAATTTCGAGCCGTAATTATATGTTTTCCCTGAACAGGGAAAATGGGGATATGATATTCGGTAAAATTGTTACACCGGGTGGTTTACCGGTTTCCGGACTTGGGCTTTATGGCAGTGAGCTCATAACGACGGCAGGAAGTAAAATAATTTTACTTGACCCGGATTCAGGTAAGGAAAAGAAGGACATTGACGTAGGTTTTGCCATAATGTGTCCTGTCGCTTATAACCGAGATTTTTTTTACCTGAGTGGTGTTGACAATCGTATGCATGCATTACGTGCGGAAAATGTGGTTCAGATTTTTGAAGTTTCCGCCAAAAATGAAGCAATGATCACTTCTATTGTGGCTGATGAGTATTCAGCCATTTTTGCGACCGTCGAGGGTAATGTGATAAGTGTTAAGCCTGATGAGCCCAGGCAGTTTTGGCAATTTGACGCGGCGGGCGGCATAGCCGGGCCGATTGTCAGAGATGGAATGTCGTTGTTTTTCGCCAGTAGAGACACCAATGTTTACAGGCTTGATATGTTTGGTATGCCGGAGAGGGCACGGTTAATATGGAAGTATCAAACCGACGGGATTCTTGATAAAGAGCCTCATGTGACGTATAAGTGTGTTTATCAGTATGTTCAGGGTAAGGGAGTCACAGCAATAGATAAGGAAAGAGGCACGTTTTTATGGACGGTACCGGGTGGTCTCGAATTGTTAGCGGAAGCAGATGATAAGGCATATGTGATTACAAAGAACAAAACACTGGTAGTGATGGACAATCTCAAGGCTAAAAGACTGTATTCGCTTAATTTTGCAGGGGTTTCAAAATACACTGCCAACGTAGAGGATTCAAAAATATATATTGCTGATGAGCGAGGGCGAATTGCATGCTTGCAACCGATTAAATAGTGTGTGTTTCTGCAACAAGACGTCAGATGCAGTTCTGAGTGCGAGGGGTCAATAATAAAATAGTATGACGGTGTTTTCGACGGAAAGGAGTTCTAAATGGACGTGAAAATCAAGACGGCATTGATAAGTGTTTCCGACAAGAGCGGTGTGGTTGATTTTGCAAAAAAGCTCAGCAAGATGGGAGTTAAAATAATCAGTACCGGCGGGACGGCTAAAAAGCTTGGCGAGGCGGGTCTGGACGTAATCGGTATAGAATCGGTTACCGGCTTTCCGGAAATGATGAACGGCAGGGTAAAAACTCTTCATCCTAAAATACACGGTGCGCTGCTGGGACTTCGCGATAACAAGGAACATGCAGCGGCTATGAAAGAGCATGAAATCGAGCCGATTGATTTGGTTTGTGTGAATCTTTATCCGTTTGAACAAACGGTGGCTAAGCCTGACTGTACTATGGCTGAGGCGATTGAAAATATCGATATTGGCGGCCCGAGTATGCTTCGCTCGGCTGCGAAAAATAATAAGTATGTGACAGTGGTAACGCAATCGGACCAGTATGATAAAGTCATCGAGGAGATGGAGGAAAACAATGGCGCCATAAGCGAAGAGACGAGGAGCGATTTTGCGCGGATCGTATTTGGTTTAACGGCTTCGTATGATGCCGCTATATCCAGGTACCTTAACAAGAAATCAAATGTAGAGTATCCTGAAAGAGTCTCCATTGCTGTAAGCAAAACCGCTTCGCTGCGCTACGGTGAAAATCCACACCAAAGTGCGGCGTACTATAAGCTGCCGTTGAGCGGTGAAACTTCGGTTAGCAGCGGTGCTTTACTGGAAGGCGGCACAGGTATTAGTTTTAATAATCTGCTGGATACTAATGCGGCGTTTGAATTAGTTAAGGAATTTTCCGAGCCGGCTGCTGTTGTCGTCAAACATCTTAATCCCTGTGGATGCGCTATCGATAATGATATTTGCGTAGCATACCGCAAGGCGTATGAAGGCGATGTAGTCAGTGCTTTTGGTAGTATCATCGCTCTGAACAGGAAAGTGGATGTTGAATTGGCCCAGACGATTATGGAATCATACAGCCGGTTCGGCAAGGCTTTAGGAGCCGGCGGTTTTTTTGCCGAGGTGATTATAGCACCGGAATTCGATAAAGATGCGGTCGAAATAATAAGGACGCTCAAAGCCTGGGGCAGCAGAGTTAGGTTAGTTGAAACCGGACCTATAGACAGGGCAAAAATTGATTGTGGTGAGTTTGACGTTCGCTGTGTTATTGGCGGGTTGCTCTTGCAGCAGCGGGACCTGGTCGGGTGGGAGCCGAATGCGCTGACGTATCCGACCAAGGCACGGCCTGATAAGGACCAGCTTGAAGATTTGAGAGTGGCGTGGCTTGTTGCCAAGCATACCAAGAGTAATACGATTGTTCTTGTTAAAGATAAGAAGGTATTAGGTGTTGGCGCCGGGCAGATGAATCGTGTTGAATCAGGATTGATTGCGTTTAAGCAGGCAGGTGACGAGTCAAAAGGTTGTGCGATGGCTTCGGATGCGTTCTTCCCGTTCCCTGACAACGTTGAAAATGCGGCCGAGGCGGGTGTGGCTGTTATAGTCCAGCCGGGAGGCTCGAAAAAAGACGATGAAGTTATTGCCACAGCGGATAAGCACGGCATAGCAATGGTATTTACCGGTAAGCGGCACTTCAAACACTAATCCCGTTTTATATCTTGGATTGTCTTTGTCTGAGATTTGGCTTTATTTACCTAAGGCCCGCCGGAGGGTGAAGCGGGCCCCAGGTATACTTATTTTAGCGTATTTAATCAGCGGCCAAGCATAGATACCATGGGCGCCTTGAGTAAACGGATTTGACGACTTATCCTGTCTCTGTGTAACATTGCTTCCTGAAGACTTTGCCTGCCGCTTTCGGATTTGAGTAAGAGTAATTCATAATCGTCGGTTTTGATAAGCAGGGATTCGGCCTCTACTAATTGCCGCTGCAGGCTGGAAAGTGTAGCTTCATCCTGAGTTGCCTGTATTGAACGGTCAGCCAGTTCTTTATTAAGAGTTTCTATCAGACTTCCG
>JASFVS010000212.1:0-5660 GCA_050049715.1 Phycisphaerales bacterium | reverse complement strand
CTTTTTTATATTGATGGTCAGAAATTAAAGGTTGACTACGGTCCATATCCGCCCGGTGCAGCGCCGGCTGGCGGCGGCAGCAGAAATACAACTGATGTAACAACTAAAGTTCTTGCAGAAAATGTGTCTATTGAGAAATTAAGTACAGGCGCTTTTAGTCACACAACTTTGAACGGTATCGGTCAGGGGTGCGTTCGAATAAATATTACCCTGACTGATCCTGAAAATGATGAGAGTATCAATGTGATGACTGCTGTATTAATGCGAAATATATGGCCGAGATGAGTATCGATAAAATCTACTATAAACAACCACAATGTATATCGATTAAGCTAATTGGAGGATTGAGATTGTGAAAACGCAAAGCTCAAAACTCAAGACATTAAAATATCGTGCCGGTTCAGCATTAATTCTGATTGTTATATCTATGCTTGTGCTGGCGACACTGGGATTAGGTATGTTAACAGCCAGCTACGGGGTTAGATACCAGGCAATCAGGTTGAAAAATGAGTCGGCCGCGATGCTCGCTGCTGAGGCCGGCTATGAAAGGGCAATCTTCTGGATGAGCCAGCAGCAGGATATGCTGGGTGCATTGAAAAATGGTGTGCCGGGAACAAGCGGTACGCTAAGTTTTCCGGATGGAAGCTGCAACTATCAAATCAAGTTTTATTCGTTCTTAGGCTCCCGTCCGGTTTACAGGGTTATATCCCAGGGCACGAGCGGTATCTTCGACAGAACAGTAAACGTCAAGGTAATTCAAGCAATCAGCGGCTGGGACATGGGTTTATGTAGAGTCCCGCTTAGCATGAAAAGCACTTCTCCGGTGAACTTTACAGCCGGAGAAATAATTGATATGCCGGTGCATATTAATGAGCAGGATGATGTTCCGGATGAAAGAGACATTTACTTCACAGGCGACCCGGACTTTTATCAAGCCGTGGCTATGGGCGAAGCAAGACATACAGACGGCGGCTATGATAAATATTCTTCCGTGATGGGCTATTTCGATAGCGGAATTTGTTTTGAACAGCCTGACTGTAGAATAATGGACGAGCCGTCGGTCCAAAGTAAGGTTGACCGTTTCAAAGACAGTACGAAAACACTATTCACGTATAAACCTACGGCAAAGGCACCTGTGCCGAGCTCACATGGTGCTGTTCAGCTTGAATTCTTCGTTGAAAACGGCGTCGGAAAAGTTCGTATTACCGATGATTGTACAGTTCGCGGTTATCAGAGAAACAGCGACTACAAGACATACGATTATAAAATAAAGCCGGGAAGCAGCCCTGAGACCTCGTACATAAGATATGATTGTTACTCTTATCATTATATGCCCGACAATGCAACTGCGAAGGGCTTAAGAGTTACTAAGAACATCGAAGACACTTATGTTTCTCAGGTCTTTGACGGTGTTGAATCCGAACCGGGAGGACAAATATTCATAGATGGCGACGTAATCATCGGCGGCAATAAAACCGACCACAACGGCGACCAGGTGGTAAAAGGTAAAGTCACCGTCGTGGCAACAGGTAATATATGGATTGCCGACTCGCTAACGGTTGATGGTGCGCACGATGCTGACGGAAAACCATCAAAGGATAATCCCAACATCTTAGGTTTGATTTCCCAGGGTGTAGTCAAGGTAGTAGACCCGGGCATCTCCGAATACAAAAAAGATTTTACTAACAATTACCCGGGGCCGCCGCCTGATGTCGCACAATCCGAATATGTTCCTATTGGCCGGCATGATGAAGGTGAATGGGTGTGGGAGCGGGTTGGATGGAAATGGGAGAAGGTATATAAGTCGGCAGAAGAGTATGAGAGGCATTTGCCGGATCCGATGGTGCTTGAAGCATCATTGACTGTCGGCGGCGGAGGATGGGGTGCCGAAAATGTAAAACGCAAAGACTACGGCGGCAGGAAAGAAGCCGACGGAGACCAGGATAAATTAATTGTGCGCGGCACCATTGCCGAAGCCATCCGTGGAGTAGTTGGCTCCAGTAGCTACTATAGCAATGATGGTTTTCTCAAGCAATACTATTTTGACGAAAGACTGCTTGAAGGTATTCTGCCAGGTGATATCTGGCTGAGGGGTAAATATATTCCCGCGCCTGCCGGCTGGCATGACTACCGAGCAAAAAGCATGGAGGAAGGACAGGAAGTTAAAATATAAAACTTCTAATCTATAGCCATTTACCTGGCAATATAAGTGATTGCACTCATTGTGCAGAGGGCTTTTGAATTAATGTAGCTCTTTTGCACAATGTTATTGCATGATTCAAAAAGCCGGGGCAATCTCTTATAACGATGAGCAAAAACTGCCGTCGGGTTTGAGATTGCCCCGTTTGTTTTTGCGGTTATCCACAAGGCCGATAACTTGTAATTAGCCATCTTAAAATCCTCATAAAATCTACTATGAACAGTCAACAGTAAATGATAATCAGCAGAAAACAATGCAAAAGGCGGCCACTTATAGGACTGGGCATTTTAATCACACATATTAACCTGTGCATTCAATATGACTTAAATTTCTAAGTAAAATGCTTTCCTTTTTAAGCCGATTAAAAGGAGTACGAAGTAGGGTTCCCGACCATCAAAGGGGATTTGAAAATCGGAATTTTTATGAGGGTGTACAGACTTGGACTGGAAACAAATGCTTAAATTAACCAAAGCTGAAGTGGTGGGCCTGGATATCGGTTCATCCTCAGTTAAGGCCGTTCAACTACATGAAGATGAGACCGGCTACGCAGTTACATCAGTGGGTATCGCTGAGATTTCAACAAGCGAAGATAATAAAAATCATTCCCAAACCAACATTATCAGGGCAATCCGTGAATGTTTTGAGTCTATAGGCGGTAGCACGGAATACGCTGTTTGCAGTGTGAATGGCACGGAAGTTGCGATACGAGATTTTCAGTTTCCATCATTATCAAACGAAGAGCTGGGACCGGCCGTTGCACTCGAAGCCTCACAGGTTTGCCCATTCAATGCAGCGGATGGCGCTGTCGATTATCACCTGATATCTAATGACGGTGACCATGCAATAGGTGTTCTTGTAGCAGCAACGAATACATTAATAAAAGATAAGGTCAAACTTGCCGCAGATGGCAACTTCAGGTGCGTTTTGATGGATGTCGATGGATTAGCGCTTTTAAACTGCTTCACTAATCTGGCTGATGAGCCTCGAACGTCCAAGTCGGCTATCCTGAATATCGGCAGCTCTTATACAACCGTGGCAATTATGGGAAAAAACGGCCAGCCCTTCATCCGTGATATGAATTCAGCCGGCAGCGACATCTTAAAAGAAATCGCGGCTGAAAGCGGTATGTCACAAGAATCAGTTAAGGAGATTTTATTCGAATATTCAACTTCGGGGCGGACAAAGCTTCATGACAGCATGGAAAAAGCCTGTCAAAAATTAATTGTCGATATAAAGAAAACACTGCGTTACTACGCGACTCAGGAAAAATCGACACAAGTTGATAAGATATTTGTTTGTGGAGGTTTTGCCCTTGCCAAAGGATTTGTTGAAATATTGAACGATCGGCTTGGAGCCGAAACAATCTTGTGGAATCCGTTTGAGAAAATAAACTGCGAGGCTTTCGGAGAAACTAAGGACTTTTTTGACAAAAAAGGCCCCGCACTGGCAGTGGCGACCGGCCTTGCTATGAGGTCGATATAGCGGGCTATTGAAAAGACCAGGCTTCATACGAGTAGGGATATAATATGATGTTTACAATAGATTTACTAAAGGGACAGGGCGTTCCGATTAAAATCAGGCCTCTGGGTATAGCTATTGCCTTAGTAACCGTTGCGCTACCGTTTATTATAGCGATTACAATGTTCGGTTTTTATCTGAATAATAAAATCCTTATAACGGTAAAAAGACAGGAAATGACAAGATGTCAAACGGAGATTGACGAGTTGTCGGATGCCGTAAAGATACATAAATCATTCGAAAAACAGAAAGTCGTTTATAACGAGTGTTTATCAGAAGTTAAGTCTTCTCTTAGCAGATATGTCCAATGGTCACACGTGCTGGTGACGCTCATTGAGGAGCTGCCGGACACAGTCAAGCTGACCGGACTCGAGGTAAAAGAGCATTACATAAGAAAAAAGGTTCCCAGGGAAGATAATCCACAGGAACAGGTCGATATCAATGTGCCCGTAAAAACATTGCGGGTCATTATCAGCGGCAGTCCGCAACATAACTGCGACCAGGCCGTAAAGGATTTTCAGGACGATCTTCGTTCATCGCCCACCCTGGGGCCGAAGCTTGAGAATATTATAGTATCACAGGAATCCGGAATACTCGAAGGGCAAGACGTAGCTTCTTATGAGATAGACTGCGTCTTTAAGCCGAGGTTGTAAAATGTTTGTTCTGAATACTTATAAAAAAAATCTCGTTACAACAGGACTGGTATGGTCAGCCAGCTTCGTAATCTTCTTATTTATATATATGCTTGTGCTGGCACCACAGAAAGACCACAAAAAGAGCCTCGACAGAGAGCTTGTCGATAAAAGACAGGTTTACGAGTCCGCTCTTCAGACGTCAAAAAAAGAGGTAAGAATTAAGCTAAACGAACAAGTCGAAAGTTTACGAGACAGACTGGGGGATTTTGTAATCGACTTCGAGGATTCGACTAACCTGACATTCGATATAAGTCAGGTTGCCAACGAGCAAAAGGTTGCCTCCTTTAGTATCAGAAGTAAAAACAGCCGGGGATTGTCAGAAATACCCGATTGTAAACATATCAGCGAGAACTTTATGGACATCAACTTTGTTGGAGATTTTCACCAGTTTGCCACATTCCTCAACGCATTAGAGAGACATCGACCGGTTGTTTTTGTGAACTCGTTCAACATTAGTAATTCACGACAGGGCAATTTAAATTACCAAGTGAGCATAAGTGTCGCAGCTCTTGTCATGAAACCAGAGAATACTAAAACCGCTGATAAAGGTCCGGAGAAGAATTACTCTAAAAAAATATGAGAACGATAGCTATAGCAAATCAAAAAGGCGGCTGCGGTAAAACAACCACGGCGGTGAACCTTGCCGTTGCTTTTGCCGAGAAAAACAGGAAGACACTGATAGTTGACCTCGATCCTCAGGGTCATAGTTCAATAGGATTAGGGCGTGACCCTGAAAATCTAAATACAACTATCTACGATGCTCTCATAAAAGATGAAATTTCAATCTCCGATATTATTGTGGACACAGAAATTGAGTGGCTCAATCTGGCCCCAAGCAATGTTTTGCTTTCCGGTGCCGAGATTGACCTGGGTAATGTTAGCGAACGAGAATCCATTTTAGTCGAGAAGCTTAAACCGCTGAGCAATTCCTACGATGTGTGTATTATCGACTGCCCTCCATCGCTGAGTCTGCTGACACTTAACGCACTTGTCGCAAGCGATGACGTTATCGTGCCCGTTCAGGTACATTACTATGCAATGGAAGGTCTTAAACAGCTGTTTGAGACGATGGGAATCATAAGAGAGCATATGCATCCATATAATGTAAAAATCTCAGGTCTATTATTGACCTTTATAGATGGCAGGACATTACTGAGCAAACAGATTCAACAGCAGATGCGAGATTATTTCGGTGACCTGGTTTTTCACACGGTTATTCATAGAAGTGTCAGGTTAGCTGAGGCACC
>JASFVS010000211.1:0-5674 GCA_050049715.1 Phycisphaerales bacterium | reverse complement strand
TTACGGAATTGGATGTTCTGAATAAGGTTTTCCAATTATTTAAATAATTTACATCTCCGGTATTGACCGGCGTCGGCAAATGGTGTAAACTCCCTGATTCATATTTTTAGGTATTAAACAGAATACAAATAAAACGGCCTTTTTCGATAATACGTAGTTTCGAAAAGGGTATTTTTTAGAGGACCAGCTAAATGCCGAAACAGAAGACCCATAAGGGTTTGAAAAAAAGAGTTAAGGTAACCGCTACCGGCAAGGTCAAGCATAAACGCACCGGTGGTGGTCATCTTATGAGTGGTAAGAGCGCAAAACGCCGCAGGCGTATTAGTGGTTCGTCCACCATGTTAAAAGCAGTAGCTAAAACTGCTAAGGTTGAGTTGGGTAAATCGTAACCTTGACGATATGCCAATAATAAGCAGAAAATAATCAAGAATAATTTGATTGGGCTTGCTTCTCGGCTTTCATTCAGCTGCCGCCAGTAAGCTTGACTAACCTAAATTTTCAAAGGAAAGCTGAAATGCCAAGAGTTAGAAAAGGTGCCGCAAGACACCAAGCAAAGAAAAGAATTCTCAAAGCGGTAAAAGGCCATCGAGGCTCTGCAGGTCGGTTATATCGTCTGGCTAAAGAAGCAGGTGTTCGTGCGGCTGTTAATGCACGAGTTGGTCGGAAACTGCGAAAACGTGATTTCCGTGGTTTGTGGATTACCCGGTTAAATGCGGCTTGCCGGCAGCGGGGCATAAGATACAGTCAGTTCATCAACGCATGTAAAAAAGCGAACATTGAGTTGAACCGAAAAATGCTGAGTGAAATTGCTATCGCCGACCCTAAGGGTTTCGATGCTATTGTTGAGGCTGCCAAGATAAAAGCAAAATCCTGAGTGATAGCTTGCTGCACCCGGCAACCTGCAATTCGCAACGCGCTATATAAAAATGCTTGATAAATTCGAACAAATCGGCAAAGAAGCCCTTGCAGACCTGAAGAAGGTTAACGACCTGAAAAGCTTGGAAGAATTCCGTATCAAGTATTTAGGTCGAAAAGGTCAGGTTATCCAGATGCTCAGCCAGATTGGCAAGTTCCCGGCCGAAGAAAAACCTAAGGCGGGACAGCTTGCCAACAAGATTAAGAAAAAAATTACCGAAGCATTTGAAGAGCTTAAAAGCGCTTTGGTGAAAGCTCAGCAGGAACAAACACAACGATTTATAGATGTCACTTTGCCGGGCATACCTGTAAGAATTGGCAAACCACACGTTATTACCCAAACTTTGAATGAGTTGCTGGAGATATTTGGACGGATGGGTTTTGCTGTGGCCTATGGTCCCGAGGTGGAAGATGAATGGCATAATTTCATCGCTTTGAACATCGGCCCGGAGCACCCGGCGAGGGATCCTTCGGACAATTTTTATATCGATGATAATACTTTATTGCGAAGCCAGACATCGACGATTCAAATCCGTGTTATGGAACGAACAAAACCACCGATTAGAGTTGTGGCGCCGGGTCGTGTTTATCGACCTGATACCGTCGATGCGACACATATGTATATGTTTTATCAGCTCGAAGCTCTGGTTGTCGATGAGGGTATTAGTATGGTGGATATGAAGACCACCATTGAGCAGTTTATTCATACTTTTTTAGGCCCTGAGACAAAGTGGCGTTTCAGGCCGAGCTTTTTCCCCTTTACCGAGCCGAGTGCCGAGGTTGACTTGCTTCTAAAAGGTAAAAGCGGCTCAGAAAGCTGGGTGGAGATGGGCGGCTGCGGTATGGTTGACCCGAACGTATTCGATGCCGTCGGCATAGACAGTGAGAAATATACCGGCTGGGCTTTCGGATTCGGTATAGAGCGCCTTGCCATGCGAAAGTATGAAATTACAGATATTCGCCTGCTGTTCGAGAACGACCTGCGGTTTCTCGAACAGTTCTGATATTTTACACTAATCTCATCTCTTTTTTGTTTCATTATAAAGTATTAATAGCGATACTAAGTTCTGCACAGAGCCCCTCCTATGGTTTTTAATTGACCGAAAGATGTGAAAAGGATATAATATTCATTCGAGGTAGTGAAGATGCGTTTTTATTTGCTCAACTCGGATAATCTTATTAGCAGGTTTTAGCAAGTGCTAAGTGCGCTGTGAAATATTTATCACTTTTTAAGAGGTGGCAAAGATGAAAGGTGTTAACATAATCACATTTTTACTTGTATTTTTAATAATAGTGATTTTTGATCCTGGGTATTTATTTGTCACTAATTTAAGGGCGGCCGATGCTCGTTGGGGTTTGCTGGCTAACGAAGGATTCGACCGGCACCATATAAGAGCAACGTTATTTTTCCCCGGCCAGGCCAGAGACGGCTCTTCACCGTACGAATGCAATCCCGCTTCCAATATGTTTTTATATACTGTACATCCACAGGACTCCCGCCATCTGAATTGGGCCCGAAGCCGGCAGAACCGCGATTTTGTCGTAGATAGAATGATTGGAGCGGGTATAAACGTTGCTGTAATGTCTTCATGGGGTGAGGACTTTCTGCCGTGTTCCACGGCCTGGACGCCCTGGGCACCTATGCAATGTTCCACTCAGTCTCATGATGAGCTTTTCTCTTCTGTGGCCGGCAAGCACCTTTTAATTATCCCGTTTATTGAGTCCCGTGCCGACTGGAGTTTTCGCGATGAATTTCCTACGTGGGATGGCCAGATTGCTCCGGGTACTGTCAGCCAGATTGTTAATTTCATTAACCGGTATATCAACGGAAGCCAGGGCCGAATAAGGCGAGACAGTTGGGCGCGTGTTTACAATCGCAACGGACAGGCAAGATACGCTGTGGCATTAATTCACGCATCATCTAATCGACTCGGGCCAAACGAGCATTCTGCTTTTGCAAATGGTTTTGATTCCATGGCCGAGGAAGTGCGTCGAAGGACCGGTATTGATGTGGGATTTTTCCTTGATGTTCTTCCTCCCAACACTAATGCGCCCGGCGTATTCAGACCTTCGTATAACTTGACGGCATACTACTTAAAGCAGCAGGACTCAATTCTGGGAATAATGTGCTTTATACCTGAAGTTTGGGTCGGCTCATCCAGTGACCAGTATTTAATAAACTGGAAACAAAGGTTTTCCAGAGGATGGGCTGAGACGGACATTCCATTTTTAATGGATATTTCACCGGGATACGATGCACACATTGTATTTCCGAATTCCGTACAATATGGATTAAATGATTCTTGGATGCAGGCCCTTACGGAAATGGTCCAGGAATTCGGTGACGATGGATTAATGTACAATTCCTGGAACGGTTATACCGAAGGTATGGCCGCGGTCGTGCTGCAGGAACACGGTGATAAGTTTTACGAATGGCTTAGAGAGCTTACCTGCGGATATGAGCATGCCACTTGCAGCGACCTTATCCGGTGCGAAGGACGGGCATGGCCCAGCGACCTCAATGGAGACTGTAAAGTTGACTTCCTGGACCTGGCCGAATTGCTTTCGCACTGGATGGAGAATTATGACCCGCAAAACACATCCGGCTCACGCGATCGATAGTGAGAGAAATCCAAGTATAGACTATTGCTTGCTGTTATTTAACTGAATCGTCAGGCTCTAATCCGAGTTGTTCGTATAAGTTACGTCTTCCCGCCTTATCCGTTTCAATTACCGCTTTTGCGTATTCAGCCACTTCTTTTGCATGTGCTCTCGGAACAACGATAACACCGTCGCCATCGGCCACGATAATGTCTCCCGGCTCAACCAGAACGCCGCCGCAGACGACAGGGCGGTTGACGGATTCGACTTCGTTTCTACCCGGCCGAATGCCTCTGCCCGGTTTTTTAAAGTACAGGGGAATTTTTTCGGTAATAATCTCATCTGTATCACGGGCGGTAGCGCTGGTCACTACTCCTACGCATCCTCGCAGACGCCAGCCCATAATATTATTCGAGCCGATTGAACCCACATCGGAATCCGGTGCATCGTCGATTACCAGCGCTGTACCTTTACGGATAAGCGGGACAAACGGCTCGCTCGAAATATTGTTGTACCATTTGCTTACCCAGTTATTGAATGCCTTTATTTCCATACGTGGCGCAGGCGGCTTGTTCGTCGGTACGTACCGTACCGTGACCGCAATCCCAATGAAGCGATGAGTGTAATGTATGGTGTCTTTCCAGAGGGCGTGGATTTCTGGTGACATTAGTCCGACGTTGGTCAGTCCGACCTTGTCCATACCATCGGAAACATCAGCGACGCGTAGACCTTTGAAGAGTTTAAGGATTTGCTCATCTTCTTGAATTGTATAAACTCTGGTAGGAATAAAATTTTTGCCGGCTCTTAATTCTTTAACGTTTGGAGTCGTATTCTGCTGTGCTTTCGCCGGCGTTGAATAAGGGCTTAACAGCAGCAGGTAAGATCCTGACAGTCCTGTTAAAACCAATAATGTTACTACTGTTGTTTTTGCTTTTAGAGTTTGCATTTTTACCTCCTGATTGTTTGAACGTTCTAAAATATATGCCGAAAATACTATAAACGCTTTTCATCGTGATTCAAGTCAAAATGGAAAGGATTGAGCGATTTGTAAAGGGGTCTTCGATATATTTTCAATGTCGGAGAAGTTGTTGATTATTGTGATGTATTTGTTAAAGTGAAATTGCAAATAAAATAGATTATATATTGGATAAAATGATTGATATTACAAACAACATATCGATTCACGAAAATGAGCTTACTTTCAAGGCTTCGAGAAGCGCTGGTCCCGGGGGTCAAAACGTCAACAAAGTAAATACAAGAATAACACTGTTGTTCGATGTGGCTCGTTGTGAGAGTTTTACCGATTTTCAAAAACGGCGGATACTAAATCGTTTGTCAACGCGAATCGACAAGAACGGATTTATAAGGGTTGTTTCTCAAAAATATCGAACTCAGAAGGCGAATCGCAGAGCCGCCGTTGTCCGATTGCAAAAGTTATTGGCTGAAGCCCTGAAAACCCGGCCGATAAGGAAAAAGACCAGTGTGCCGTATGCTGCTAAACAGCGGCGTTTGGAAGAAAAAAGAAAACGCAGTCAATTAAAACAGCAGAGGGCTAAAAAGAATTTGGCTAAGGATTTTGCGGATTAGAATTGGCGGGGCAAGGTGCGGGTATTAGTGTTTTCGGCGTCGTACCATTATCAGGAAAACCACGATTGCTGTCACGATAACAATCACCAGCACTTCTTTTGGGCCTATTAGTACCGCCGCCATAGTAATTATTTCTCTGTTTATCGAGTTAGGGTTAAGATTTCTCAAATGTTACTTTTAGTAGAGACTTTTTCTAAGGTTGTTTTGACTGAAAAGCAAGGAAATATTTTATTAAATAGCTTTAGAGGTGATACAAAGATAAAATTAGTAAAAAGTTATAATATTTTAGATTAAAGTTCGTGCAGTAACGTCATATTGATAGAGAAGGTTGTTTTACAACCTGATTAGAACGGGCCGGGATGCTGGAAGATAAGCGTCTAATATTGGAGCTTAAGCGCGGGAACAAAGAGGCCCTGCGCGAAATATACATGAAGTATAAAGATAAGCTGCTGACGGTGGCGGTTTCCTTGTTACACGATGTTTATGCTGCGGAGGATGTTTTGCATGATGTTTTTGTTTCTTTTGCCGGGAGCGCTCGAAGACTCGAGCTGCGGGTTAGTTTACGGAACTA
>JASFVS010000210.1:0-5691 GCA_050049715.1 Phycisphaerales bacterium | reverse complement strand
GCTAAAAAGAATACTAAGCCAGTGTAAAGAACCAAGGGGACGCTTTGGTCGATTTCTTGCCAGGGGAATGAACTTTGGGCATTCCGGCCTCACGAAATGGGGCTTAGGCTTTATCGACATCGCAAGTGATATACACATACTTGACATTGGATGCGGCGGTGGAAGGACCGTTGAACGACTTGCAGCAATCGCATCGGATGGTAAAATCGTCGGCATTGACTATTCATCAGATGCCGTTGCAGTAGCTAAGAAGAAGAATCGTGCGCTTATTAACGAAGGACGGGTTGAAATACTTCAGGAGGCCGTTTCTTCGATGAGCTTCAGCGATGGTGCTTTTGGTCTGGTGACCGCTTTTGAGTCACACTATTTTTGGCCGGATTTTCGTAGTGACCTCAAAGAGGTTAATAGAGTTACTAAGCAAAACGGACAACTTCTTATCGTGGGAGCGGCCTACAAAAACAAAAAATTCGACCGTAGAAATCAGCGTATAGTAGATGCCATTGGAATGACGTATCTAAGCATCGAAGAATTTCGAGAAATATTGGAAGGTGTTGGATTCTCTCAATTCGATGCACTTGAGGAAAAGAAAAAGGGATGGTTCGCCGTTAAATGCACAAAAAAAGAATGAGGGGACACTCAGAGAGCTCTGGAATCTTGTAAGGAAACCATATATACATAGTTTTGCCTGTAACATTCAAGCAGTTCGTGATATTCTATAGTGGGCCAAGGATTGGTTAGATATGAAGGGAGACAAATATGAATGGTGATCTGATAGTAGACACAATCCTTCTCGCATTGAGGCAAGGGATAAAGACGGAAGCAGACGCGATTACAGAGTGTGGCGATCTTGCGAAGCATCAGCTCCTTAATTGGGATTATTTACGTAGCGAGGATGAAGCTTTATTCCGTAAAGTCTGGGATTGGTGCGAAAGACACCCACCCGAATTGTGATAGCTGAATGTGCAAAGGACTATGTTTTCTTTGTTGGTTTGAACAGGAATATTTTCTAATCATTTTTAATACATACAGAACATGTGGTTCGATTGAGACGGCCTAATCAGCCTCTCATCACCTGTCGCGTTATCTGTAAGTGAACACAAATGAAAAAATTGCTTACAGCTAATATTAAGAAGTCCTTAAAAATTATCGCAGAGGATAATCCCCAAATTCCTCCAGATCTCATTGAAGTTATTGACGAAGATCCATCTATCACTAAGTCAATAAGTCGCGCTGAGATACTAATGAAAGTAGCTGCTCAACGAATCCCATGGTTCTATAAAGATGAGTCCGAAAATTTACAATCTCCGCAAGCCTCATTCTTCGGTTTTTATGCTTTGAGAAATCTCATACGAGGTATATTTCTGAGTTTACGCTTTATACAAGCCGGACAATTGCTAAAAAGAAACAATTTCCGTGCAGCGTCAATCCTTTCATTTTATACTGCGTCATTTCATCTTCTTAATTCATTTTTGGCTGCACATGGAAGAGTTATTGTCGACATAGTGCATGGTGGACCAATAAAGATAATTAAGCATAAACAATCAGAAACTGCTCAATATTCATCGCTTAATCATGCACCAGAGATTGTGATGGCAATCCTTACCAAGGATAACAAATGGATATTCGAGCCAAGATCCCGCTCTCATTCGCGGAGATGGAGGGAGTTGGAGCAAGTATTCATTCAAACAGATTATTTTATGCCAGACTTTTTTTATAGTCTCTTCGAGTACATATTATCATACGGCCCTTTGTCATATGCACCCAAAGAACCTTCGGAACTTTTGAAGGAAGGTATCGAAAGATTAACAAAGATACGTCACGAATCCATATATATTGGATATGGCGACGATGATTTCGTAAACGATGAATTGATTAATAGAGACTTCAGTGGTATCTGTGGGATTGATTTGAAATCTAACGCTTATCATAGTTTTGCAATGGATTTTCTCAAGTATGTAATTGAAGACGTCATGGAAATGAAGAACATTATATCGCTTGATCACTGGAATGAAGTTCAAAGTCTAATGTATAATAGTATTTGTACGCCTCCTTTCGAACTTTTCAATTTCAAAATGGAGGATAATAAGGAGCTTAATGAAAAGATTGAAGACATTTTTGTTTGGGTTTGGCCGGTAGATAAAACATCACGTGACGAATGTGAGACTGGAAGCGCCTCTTAGGAAGATTAGAGTTCATGGTCTGCAAAAAAGTTTTTGAGCCAGAAAGCACTTTTCATGTCTTACATCGATCAATTCATCGTTATCGTGTAAGTAACGACTTAAAGGGCCAACCCAGCCATCAATCCCATCAAATTGCCAAAATCACTTTCGAGCGGAATCAATTAAAGTCATTATCGTAGCCTTAATATGCCCTGGTAAGTCCACCCAGGAAGTGATAACTTTCTGTAAATCTTCTGGCAATTTACTGCTTGTTTGTGTAGCATTTGTGGCAGTTTTTTGGTGTCGTTTTTATAAGTTATGAAAGTAAACATCGAAAATCGTGTTCTGGAACTCCTCGATGGCGATATCACAGAAATGCAGACAGATGCCATCGTCAATGCCGCAAATGCCCGGCTGATTTTAGGTGGTGGCGTTGCAGGAGCAATAAAAAGAAAAGGCGGCCCAACAATCCAACAGGAGTGCGATAAAATAGGTGGGACATTCGTAGGCGGAGCAGCAATAACCGGCGGAGGTAATCTGAAAGCAAAATACGTGATTCATGCAGTGGGTCCTCGAATGGGTGAAGGAAATGAAGATGAGAAGTTAAAGAATTCTACCCTGAACTCACTTAAATTGGCGGACGAAAATAATCTGAAAAGCATTTCTTTCCCCGCAATCAGTACGGGTATTTTCGGTTTTCCCGTCCAACGGTGCGCAGAAATAATGCTTAAAACAACTATCGATTACCTTAAGGGACAAACGAGCTTAGAGAGGGTTGTTTTTTGTCTGTTCGGTCAGGATAGCTTCGAAGTCTTCGCAAACCAGCTTGAACAGGAAACCAAACAATGAAGGCAATGATATTAAACAAGCACTCCCCGGTCGAGCAAATGCCTTTAGAGCCTGCCGATTTACCGGAGCCTGTCCCGAACGACAATCAAATTCTTGTGAAAGTCTCGGTTTGCGGCGCCTGCCATACCGACCTTGATGAAGTTGAAGGCCGCTTAAAAACCTCTAAATTTCCTATGATTTTAGGTCATCAGGTAGTCGGAACCGTAGCGGATAAGGGAAAAGCTGTTACTAAATTTAAGATTAATGACCGCGTGGGAATTACCTGGATTTATTCCAGTTGCGGCCAATGTGATTTTTGCAAAACGGGCAGAGAAAACCTCTGCGAGAAAGCTAAATGGACAGGCAAAGATGCCAATGGCGGCTACGCGGAATATACTGTCATCGGCGAGGATTTCGCTTATCCGATACCTGAGAAGTTTTCGGACTCACAGGCCGCTCCGCTTTTATGCGCAGGTGTAATAGGTTATCGCACATTTAGGCTTGCCGATATAACAGACGGCCAAAAAATAGGTCTGTTCGGTTTTGGAGCATGTGCTCACATTGTAATTCAGATAATCAAGCATAAGTTCCCGAACAGCCCGGTGTATGTCTTTACGAAAACAGCCCAGCACGCTGAATTAGCAAAAAGCCTGGGGGCTGTCTGGACAGGCAGGTCGGGCGACAAGCCGCCTAAAAAACTGAACAAAATTATGGATTTTACACCGGTCGGAGAGTGTATCAAGGATGCCTTGGGCGTCCTCGAAAGAGGTGGCAGGTTAGTAATAAACGCCATCCGTAAAGAGACGCCTGTCCCGCCATTAGAGTATGCGAAATATCTCTGGCTCGAAAAAGAAATAAAGTCCGTTGCCAACGTTACCCGTCAGGATGCAGAGGAATTTTTACCCTTAGCGGCCCAAATCCCCATAGTTCCTACAATAGAAGAATTCCCGTTAAGTCAGGCCAATGAGGTGCTCAACATGATTAAAAATTCACAGCTTCGTGCCGCCGCCGTCCTGAGAATATCGGGGTAAAAGTGTTTTCCAAACTTAAGCTTATCGCCAATGACAGTCACGCTGGGATAAAATACCCAAGGATGGGGTTGAAACCACCAGAATAGATATTTTTAGAAAAAATACTCGATACAGTTGAATATATTGGGCGAATTTGTTAATCTGATTATAGGAAAGCATCACGATATAGCAGGGTCAGGCCCAAATAATTGCGTCGTTCTAATTTCTTCCGGAACGGCAAAAGATTGATTATGCTAACACTATTGAACTCGGGCTAAAAAGAAAAAAGGGTAAAGATTCTAAGAAAGGCTGACGTAATGGAGACAAAATTTAACGTCTTTGAGATTCTCCAAATAGCCGAAACAATCGAGCATAACGGCGCTAAATTTTACTTGAAAACAGCGGTGATGTTCGATGACCCTGAACTTCGTAACATATACTACACACTGGCCAATTGGAGGGCCAGGCACGAAAAAATCCTCGCACAGAGACGGAAAAGATTCTCTGAACAGACCGGTGAATTCGGCACTTTCGACCCTAACAATTACGTCCTGTCCAATCCGCACGTGATGGCAGGCCTTGCAGCGTTCACCATAAAACCGGGTTCCTCCGGAAGACTCACCGGCGGTGAAAACAAAGAACAAATTGTTAAAGACGCCATCAGGCGAGCGAAGGAAGCCGTAATCTTCTACCGAGGATTAAAAGATTTTGCGCGAGACCCTGCCTGCGAAGATACAATTGATAAGATTATTAAAGAAGAAAACCGCCACATCCGCCAGATCACCGAACAATTAGAAAAAAAGTAACCACACATTCATTCAGCGGCAACGAATCAACTGGTTGTTGTCAAACTCGACGTGAGGAATATTTACCTTGATGTCTTCTATAAAACGCAGGCCGTCCTTCCAGTATCCCGCTGTCGGTTTTAATTCAGCATGGAAATCTGTAAAATAGTTGTTAATACTTTCAATTAGCAGTTCTCTGAGATACTTACTTATCATTGAAGCCAGCGACACCGGCATAAAATGCCGGTCTGCGCCGACAACAAAATGCAAACGCATACATTTACCATTATCACGCAATTCATAGCTGCTGTCCTTCGGGTCCTCACGAAGAATTTTCAACTCTACATTGCCGAACATTCGTTGTAATTGCTTTCGATAGTGGACCCGCCCTCCCTGCCTGTCGACTATAATCTGCAAATCGCCACTCCCAAAATTATCGAAAGCATGCTTTATAAGCTGCGAGGTGGCGGTGAAAAGGACACTGGCTTTGTTCTTCACGGAAGAAACCATTTTGTTATAGTGCGCAACATCAAAACAACTGCTCTTCACCTCCAGAAGTTCAATACCATTCGAGACCATACCATCAGCCAGAACGGCTGAAGTAATTGCGTTGTCAGTACTGTCCGTTGAAATCAAGCGACTCCCGGCATCTTTATACCACGGGTAAGCACTCAATCGCCCAAGACAGTCTGGACATAATAATTCTATAAGCTCAGTTAACGTAGTCGGCTCTTTTCCAAGGTACTTTAACACCCCCATCACAGTCCGTTCAAGGTGCCTGATTCCAAGAGACCTGCTGTAAGCTTTCTTACTGTCTGTAATAAGCAGCCGCCCGGCAAGATGTTTCCTTCTTTGACCTACACTTTTTCCCAGAATCTGCCACAAGTCGGACTTCAAGAGATGATTCGG
>JASFVS010000209.1:0-5731 GCA_050049715.1 Phycisphaerales bacterium | reverse complement strand
CTGGATGGTAGTATCATATCGAACACCATCCGGGACAGGCACCGGAACGTTAACAGTAACACCGTGATCGCCGGCGGTTTGATGGAAAGAATCAACCATAGCCATCGGTCATAGTCGACAAATTCTATAAAGAACGCTTTTTCCTGTGATGCAAGTCGTTTTTAACTCTTCAGATCAGCCGCATATAACTTTGATCTTTGTAGTGAGTGACTTTTTGACTATCATGGAATGTTCATCGGATGAGACATCATAATTCGTGAATCTTATGAACAATCCAAAGATAATATCATCAATTAAAACTTGAATTAAAACTTGGTCTTCGCCTAATTTTACAGTACCATCAAGTTAAGAGTCCGTCGTCATCGTATAGTTTAGGGACTAAGCACGACGAACCGGCACAAACTCAGTAAATCAAACTAAGCAGATATCGGATAGAAAAGGAAAAGCCCGTCGAAATTAATCTTTGGAGGATATTATGAATAAACTATTTATCCGAAATAATACTTTAAGAATTATTGTTATTACTTTGATTATCTCATTAGTACGCTCAGATATTTTATACGCGGCCTCTGCTGGCCACAGCTCGTTATCTCCCCTGTATAAGGCGCTTAAGGCTTTTCAGGACGTCAAACAGAAAGAAAAACTTATCAAAGCGGAATTATCATCAGCAGTTAAAAAGAGACGTGATATAGGCAATCGTAAAAATGAAAAGCTGGAAAAGCTTAGCATGGTCGGAGAGTCCGCTGATGGCAGAAGTCTTTTTGAGATTATAGATAAGCTGCGTCAAAAGAATCATGAGCGTGATAAGTATATACCTAAGAGGATACCAGAGGAATTAGCCAAAAGGAAAGAAAAATTAGAACGAGACTATCAAACTTATTATCCCAGAAGAGATGAATTAGGCAGCTATTGGGAACAACTTGTACAGGAGCGCAAAGAAGTACAACAAAAAATTGACTTTTATCATAAAGAGAGGGTAGAAAAACATAACAGACTTTCTGAAGAGATCCTGGCTTTAGAAAAACAAAGGGATTTGTTGTATAAAAAGCAGGAACAAACCGAAAAAGCCATTGAAGATGAAATCGAACGTCTTAGCAAAGAATGGCATGAAGCCGATAAGAAAACAATACCCATAGAACAAGAATTAGAAAAAGCTGAAAAAGCTGTTTCGGATGCCTTTGAAAAGTATCTCGAAGAGATGGGTAAAATGCCGCCGCCATTTCTACAATCCGTATCTGTCTATGATAGCTCAAGGACATATTATAAAAAGCAGTACACATCCACGGACTTGCATGCTCAGGCTAACAAGGTCCAGAAGGAAATGGTAACACTCGAGGAGACAATAAAAACAGGAGAGGATAGTAAAAAAGAACTTTCAGATAAACGCATAGAATTGACCGAAGAGTTAAAGCCCAAGATAAAACGTCTTAATATACTGGCTAATCAGTATAGAAATGAGGTGTATAATCGTGAGGTAGCCTTGGCCATAACCGAACTGGCTTTTACGGCAACTGAAATAGTCTTGACAGGCGGGACCGCCACATTGGCCAGAAAAGGTGAAGAGGCAGCGGCCGAAATTGCCACAGAAGCTGCAAAAAAAACGTTCACTGTAAAGGGCGTCAAAACAGGAAGATTTCGTAAAATATTGAATAAAGAAATAATACCTGAGTCTGATTGGATAAAGGGAGCTGATGAAACTCGCAACGAAATAATGGCTTATACAGCGGGTTCAAAGGCTACCGGGCAGTTGGTTTTGCCTAATCCAGAAAATAAAACTGCGGAAATCATAGTAGGGGAGACTCTTGAGTGGGCAATGGAATCTGGTGCTAAAACCGTACATGATATGGGTGCTGACTGGAGAGCAGGAGAAGGTGTGCGAAAAAATCTAAGGAAAAATCTAGTGGAGGGGGTTAAAAACAGGGGTACTGTCTTTTCCATTGTTAATGGGCTTGCCAAGATTGTAGTGAAGAACGCTTACGATGTGGAAGGATATCTCGAACGATTCTGGAAATTATATGCCGAAATTGCAGTAAGAGAAAAAATGCGTTATGAATTGCTTAAAGCCGACAAACAAATCTCAAATAAGCAGAAGGCATGCCTTACACGCTTCGAATTGCTTAAAGCCCAACTGCACGAATTGAATCGTACGCTAAAACCGGAGACCACAAAAGACGAAGCCGTTACTGACGAAAAGGCGCATCTTACTCTTTCACTTGAGTTCTCGACAAATCTCACCTCCCCACCGACAGTGAAAGTAGCCGGGCTCGACATACTTATGAAACCGGAGGGGCCACGAGACAACTCAAAGGTATGGAAAGGTACGATTGATGTCGAGAAGTTGGACAATAAGGAAAATAATGCCCCTATAGTAGTCTCCCTGAAAAAGAACAACAGGCCCTATGATGCCCTTGATAGTGACCCAACCACCCCTGCCTATGCAATGCTGACAAGATATAAAACCTGGGATGAGCTTTTAAATAAGAAACACTGGAGGGGTTATGAAAAAGGAGAAGATACCAATCATAAAATTAAATTTGACTTCAACTCAATCACTTTACGTGTAATCACAAAAACAGCCTCAAATCCTCCTGAAGCCGACATGGATGGTGGGCTTCAGGCATATGTTGCAATCAACGGAGACCTTGCTAATAAACAGGAACTCGATACCGAGAAAAACGACTTTGAGCCGGGACAGACAGATACATTCAATCTAAAATTTAAATATCCCATCAAGGATATTAAATTTATTCTGCTTGATGTTGAAGGCACTGATGAATGGTTATGTGAGTCTATAGCCTTTCAGTTTATTAAAGGAGAGAAAAAGTCACGAATATACAAATACGATGAAAATATCTGGTTTTCTGAAGAGTTTAAAGACAAAATCAAATATCACGCTATAAAAGCCAAAGAATACAAGGTCAATCCATATGAAGATGGGCTTCGTTGATATGTAACGATAAAATAGCAATATGGATTTATGATAAATTAACAAAAAAGCCTTAAACAACAAGTTATCCCACAAACTGTCTCTGTCCACTCAAATTTGGCACAAAGCTAATAAATATCTACACCGGGGGAAAAAATGCCGAACCTTTACCTGAAAAAGGGCGTAAAAACTTATAAGGATAGAGAAAAGCAGGAATTTATTGGACTTAAAAGCATCTTGAGATTTTCAATTAAAGTGCTGTTGCGTCGTTGCCGATAACTCAAAAAAGAGAGTTCGAAAAACGATTTTTTCTCCCCTCCGGAAAACATCGGGTAGCGAAATGTTGCTCGATGTTTTCTTTTTATATGTTTTTACCGCAGCATTTTTTGTATTTTTTTCCACTGCCGCAGGGACAGGGAGCATTACGCCCCACCTTGGGTTGTTCGAGCTTTATTTGCTTTACTTTTACCTCACCCTGTGGAGCCTGGGCCGCGGCCCGTTGACGCTCGGCCATTGCGAACTGACCCACCTCATCATGAGTTGTCTGACTTACGTTCCACACACTCCTTGCCCTGGCACCGGCTTCGAGATGAACCTTGAAGATAATGTCCGTAACCCGGTCTTCTATGGTATTGAGCATCTCTTCGAACATTCGTGACCCCTCACGCTTGTATTCGGTCTTGGGGTCCTTCTCCGCCCAGGAGCGCATCCAGATACTGTCCTTAAGATGGTCCATCGAATAGAGATGGTCTTTCCATGTGCTGTCATAAACCTGAAGTAAAACATATTTTTCAAGGTCGCTAAGCTCGGAACGTAAAAACTCTCTCCCAATCTCAGACAAATTATCTTTCAGCTCAGGACCGTCACCACTCGCCAAGTCGTCTTCGGTCAGAGAAACCCCAAATCTTTCATTCGCCCAGCCCACTAATTCTGAAGTGTTTAAATTGGCGATTTTGTCGGAAAGCTCCTCGTCTAATTTCCCATTGTTAAAGCTTTCGCTCAGTTCGAGTAATTGCTGATGAAGCGCCCGTGGTTTGGAATTTTGTATCCGCTCAATCGAAAAGCCGGCGTTATATTTTTTATTGGCCCAGTCTGCGAGCGACTCGAACGCATACACATTTGGCCCTTGAGGGCCGTAAACCATATTCATCGCAAATTCAACAGGATATTCAATTTCTCTTCGTTTGTACTTCGCCGCGGCCTCTTCTTCGAGCCGTTCGCGGATTTGAGAAACGTTAAGGTTTGACAATTCCTCAACGCCTAATTTTATATCGAATTTAGCTCGCGCCCATTCCGCAAAAGTACGAATGCTGAAATCCTCTTTTAAAAACTCGACAAGCTGCGAACAATCCTTTTTATCAATTTGCTCGGAGGCTGCCGAGATTAACTGTTCTTCTATTTCCTCCGGCGATTGATGTTTAACCTTGCCTGCGCTAAGGCTCACTTGAAAAGAGCTCATAGCCCATTTGCACAAACCGGAGATGTCCCAGGAGCGAGGCTCATTGTAATCCTCCAGATATTCACCCATAGAAAGTGATATATTGTTTGAGACATCGGCTTTTGCCTTCTTTTTAATTAATTGCTCAATGTCACTTACTCTGTCCCCGGCAAAGTCCGCGATTCTTAAATCCACACCGAAATTGGTTCTTGCCCACTCGCAAATACATTTATAAGGGTAATCCTTACTTAGTATTGTCTCGCAGTTTGTTGCGATAGTCGAGTTAATCATCTCCTGGATAACATTTTTCAGACCTTTGCCGCTTAGAATCTTACGCCTGCGCGAGTAAAATATCTTTCGCTGATAGTCCATTACCTCATCGTATTCAAGCAGACTTTTACGCACCTCGAAGTTTTTCTCTTCGACCTTTTTTTGCGCCTTCTCGATACCCTTACTTATCCTTTTGTGATAGATTGGCTGCCCTTCTTCCCAACCTATCCAGGAAAGTGCCTTAACGGTCCACTCCGGCGCAAAGACCCGCATCAAATCATCATCGAAACTCAGGAAGAACTGACTGGAACCGTTATCACCCTGTCTTCCCGTTCGCCCCCGCAACTGATTATCGATTCTCCTGGCCTCGTGCCGTTCGGTCCCCAGCACATGCAACCCTCCAAGTTCCGCAACACCCTCACCAAGCACAATATCAGTCCCCCTACCGGCCATATTTGTAGCAATTGTTATATTACCCCGCATCCTGCCGCTCCGGCCTTTATGCTGCTGGCCGGCCTTGGCGACAATAGTCGCTTCTCTTTCGTGATGCTTGGCGTTAAGGATTTCATGTTCCAGACCGAATTTTTTTGTCAAAGCCGCTGAAAGCGATTCGTTCTTTTCCACGCTGACCGTACCCACAAGCACAGGCCTGCCGGAAGCGCTGACTTCGTTTATCTCCTCGGCTATCGCACCAAACTTTTCAGCCATGGATTTATATATCACATCTTCTCTGTCTTCTCTGATGCAAGGTTTGTTGGTGGGTATAACTACAACTTCAAGCTTATAGATATTCATAAACTCTTCAGATTCAGTAGCGGCTGTGCCGGTCATCCCTGATATCTGTTCGTAGAGCTTGAAGAAATTCTGAAGCGTAATAGTTGCAAGCGTTTGGGTCTCTTCTTTCACCGTCACATTTTCTTTAGCCTCAACCGCCTGATGAAGCCCGTCCGACCATTGCCGCCCGTGCATCAACCGGCCGGTAAATTCATCTACGATAACGACCTTACCGTCCATAACGACATAATCTTTTTCTCTCTCGAAAGTGATATGAGCACGCAGCGATTGTGATATCAGATGCGGCCAGTCCATATTAGAGC
>JASFVS010000014.1:0-19407 GCA_050049715.1 Phycisphaerales bacterium | reverse complement strand
TGTAAGTCGCCGAGGCCGTTTGCGACCAGCTCTTTTGTCTGGGTGTCTCTGCTAATCTTGAAGCAGGGGTCCTCTTCACATAATTTATCGAGAGCGGAGCTTATTTTCTGTTCATCGCCCCTTGTGGCGGGTTCGAGTGCCAGTGAGAACATCGGCTCGGGTACGGGGAGCACCTCGAATTTGCCGGCGGCTTTGCCATCGTGTATAAGGTCGCCGGTCTTAAGCTCTTCGACTTTTGCCAGAGTTATAATGTCACCTGCTACGCCGACATCGATTTCTTTGTTTTCGCCGCCCTGTGATTTTAGGATGTGTCCGGGACGGATGCCTTTTTTCTCATCGTTACGAATCAGATTAGTTTCCGATTTAATCGTGCCGCTAAGGATGCGTATTGTAGAGTATTTCATGTTCGAGCGCGGGTCGAAGCCAATGCGAAAGACCATGCCTGCCAGTGGGCCGGAAGCATCGGCGGTAATTTCTGTTGTGCTTTCGCCATCTTTAAGCTGAGTGGGCTTTGCCTGACTTGGCGAGGGGGTGTAATTAACGATAATATCCATAAGCTCCTTAACGCCGACTTCGCCGCGGGCGTTGGTGAAGACTATCGGAATGAGCGTGCCGGTTTTCAGGGCCTCGACGAAGACCGAAGCTATCTTTTCGGTGGAAATTTCCTCTCCGCCGAGGTAGCTTTCCATTAAATCGTCGTCGGCTTCAATGACGCTTTCAATCAACTCGGTGTGGGCGTCGGCTACGTTCATAAGGGGTGAATCGCCCGATTTGTTTTCGATGCAGTCGATGACAGATGATTTGTCGGCGCCGGGAAGATTCGCACAGCGGCATTGTGAGCCGAAAGTTTCCTGGATGTTCTTGATAAGCTCTGCGAGCTGTATGTTTTCGGCGTCGGTCTTATTTATGACGATTATACGCGGCATTTCGGTCTTTGCGGTCAGATCGAATAGTTTTCGGGTGTTTGTTTCGATTCCGGCCGCTGCGCTGATGACTATAATGGCCGTTTCGGCGGCTGGTATTGCTTTTATTGCGGGGCCTATGAAGTCGGGATAGCCGGGGGTGTCGATGATATTTATCGTTTTGCCCGCATGCTCGACATGAACAATCGCAGATTGAATAGAATGCTGGTGTTCTTTCTCTTCGTCGTAGTAGTCGCAGGTGCTTGATTTGTCGTCAACGCTGCCGAGCCGGTTCGTTGCACCGGTTTTGTGGAGCATTGCCTCGGCGAGAGATGTTTTGCCGCTTCCGCCGTGCCCTAAAAGAACAATATTACGAATATTGCCGGTATCAGCCACTTTTTTGCCTCCAAAAGCTTATTTCCAGGTCCTTATTTTATAAACAGCTTCAAAACCCTTAATAATATAGTAGTTAAAGTATAAAGGACAAGGATTTTTTAGGTTTAAAAATCGTTCGACTCCTTTGGGATGCTTTCGTTCCATCTGGTTCCGTTCCGTCAAAAAGTCATGCCGGACTTTCAGCACCGCCGGATAAACTTCAGCCGGACATTCGGCGACGTCGAATTAGGTGGTTGGAGGGTTATAGTTTCGTGGAAGCTCCGGGCCAACGAAAGCCATCCCTTGTTTAAAAGTCTCCCAAATATCATGAGGTGGAGGGCCGATAAAAAGTGGCGAAACAGAGTGTTAGTGTCGTATTTTTGGCTCTTTGCGGAAAATACGTTATATTTTAAATAGAGGTTCCGGTCCGGCGAGACGGCCGGGGCCAGGAGGCATAATACTCTTTCCTTCACGAAGGGAGGCAGGCGGAATCAAAAAGCCCAAAGCTTTTCAATGGGCGGGCGCAGGCCTCCCTTATTTCATATTATTGCTTGCCGGGCGTGCGTAGAGAGTTCGGCTTAAGATTTGTATGCGGTAATGGAGTTCAGGGGTGGTTGTTAAGTGATAAATGGGATGGTTTGTCAGTAAATCCTGTTTCTGTCTTTGATGAAATCTTCTAATCTTTTAAGGAGGGTTGTTTTAGCTGCGTGTTTGGTTCGACTTTTTTCTTTGACGGCTGTATCTGATTCGCTAAGAGATTCGACTATGGATGCAGATTCGGATTCAAGTTGCGCGAGTGCTTCTGCGCTTTTTTGTAATTCGCTCGTGAATCTGTTTTTGGAATCGGCCGCGTCGGCCTTTGCCTTTGCAATTTCTTTGGCGGCCTGGGTTTTGATATTAGCTATCTTGTTGGCGTGAGACTGGATTTCATCTTTAACTTCAGCTTCGAGCGATGCAATTTGTTCGGCTTCTTTTTGTGCTTTTGTTTCGGCCTGGAGTCTTTTTTCAATTTCGGCCTTTAACTCATCCTGGGCTTTGCGTCTTGCCGCAATCTCGGCTTTTAGCTTTTTTTCGGCCTCGATTTTTTCCTGTAGATAAGATTCTATTTTTCCTTCGGCTTTGTATTGTGCCTCGGTGCAAATTTTCTCGCATTCCCGAGTTTGGTTTTTTAACTCGTCCTGTGCTTTGCATCTGGCTGCAATCTCGGCTTTTAGTTTCTCTTCGGCTTCGACTCTTAGTGTGGCTTCGTTTTGATATTTTTCTTCGATTTTCCTCTTTTCGCGAGACAGAGTGTTTAAGTCGTTTTGAGCCTTACATCTTGCTTCCATTTCAGCTTTTAGTCTTTCTTGAGCTTTTGTACGTTGGTAAGATTCAGCTTTTTCTTCGATTTCGGCTCTTAGTGCAATTTCGTTTTGATGTTTTGCTTCAATTTCAGCCTTTAGCTTTTCTTCGACTCCGGCTCTTAGTGCGGCTTCGTTTTGATATTTTGCCTCAATTTCATCTTTTTTCTGAGACAGGGTGTTTAAGTTGTTTTCGAGATTGCTTCTTGCTTCAGTTTCAGCTTTTAACTTTTCTTCGATTTCGGCTCTTAGTGTAGCTTCGTTTTGATACTTTGTCTCAATTTCATCCTTTTGCTGAGACAGGATGTTTAAGTTGTTTTCGAGATTGCTTCTTGCTTCAGTTTCAGCTTTTAACTTTTCTTCGATTTCGGCTCTTAGTGCGGTTTCGTTTTGATACTTTGCCTCAATTTCATCTTTTTTCTGAGACAGGATGTTTAAGTTGTTTTCGAGATTGCTTCTTGCTTCAGTTTCAGCTTTTAACTTTTCTTCGATTTCTGCTCTTAGCGTAGCTTCGTTTTGATATTTTGCCTCAATTTCATCCTTTTCCAGAGAGAGGATATTTAAGTTGTTTTCGATTTTATTTCTTTTTTCAATTTCAGCCTTTAGCTTTTCTTCGGTCTCGGTTTTTTCCCATTCGTAAGATTTTATTTTTTCTTCAGCCTGAGCTTTTGCCTCGGCGTAAATTCTATCTTTTTCCTGAGAGAGGATGTTTAAGTTGTTTTCGGTCCTGCTTCTTGCTTCAATTTCGGTTTTTAGTCTCTCTTCGGCCTCGACTTTTTCCTGTTCATAAGATTTTATTTTTTCTTCTGTTCCAGCCAATGAATCGCTGTAAGATTTGGCTTTTTCTTCGGCCTGAACTCTTTTTTCGATTTCAGTTTTTAACTCATCCTGGGCTTTGCATTTCGCTTCGATTTCGGTTTTTAGTCTCTCTTCGGCCTCGACTTTTTCCTGTTCATAAGATTTTATTTTTTCTTCCACTCCGGCCGATACATCGTCGTAAGATTTCGATTTTTCTTCGGCTTCTGCTCTGAGTCCAGCTTCGGCCTGTGCTTTTTCTTCGGCCTGGAGTCTTTTTTCAATTTCAGCTTTTAACTCATCCTGGATTTTGCATCTGGCTGCAGTCTCGGCTTTTAGCTTTTTTTCGACTTCGATTTTTTCCTGTAGATAAGATTCTATTTTTCCTTCGGCTTTGTATTGCACCTCGTTGCAAATTTTCTCGAATTCCCGAGTTTGGGTTTTTAACTCGTCCTGCGCTTTGCATCTGGCTGCAATCTCGGCTTTTAACTTTTCTTCGAGTTCGTTTTTGGCTTGTATATAAGCGTTTATTCTTTCTTCGGCCCTGTATTGCGCCTCGGTGCAAATCTTCTCGCTTTCCTGGTTTTTGTTTTTTAAGCCGTTTTCGGCCTTGCATCTTGCCTCGATTTCAGCCTTTAGTTTCTCTTCGGCCTGTGCTTTCGCCTGCGCGTATGATGTAATATCTTTTTCAGCTCTGGCCAGTGCGTCTTTATAGAATTTTGTTTTCTGCTCTGCTTTAGCGATTAGTTCGGCCTCATTTTGATATTTTGCCTCGATATCGGCTTTTTCCTTCTCTACCGATTTAATCTTGGCATGAGCGATAGACATTATTCTGTCTTCGAATTTTAACCTTTCTTCTTTTAAGGCCCTGGCCTTTTCTTCGGCCTGTTTTCTTAGTTCGGTTTCTTTCCGAATCTTTTTTTCAATCTCGTCGCCGAGCGGTGCTCCCGGCTCGGTTTTTTCCTGAAATCTTATTTTTATTTCCTCTTCGGCCACCTCTTTTAATTTTACCTGGGCCTGGATTCTTTTTTCTGTTTCTGATTTCAGTTTTTCTTCCAGTTTTTTTTCGGTCTGAATTCTTTTTTCAGTCTCTACTTTTAACTTTTCTTCCCACCGTTCTTCTGCCCGGGCTCTCTTTTCAATCTCCGCGTTTAATTTTTCTTCTAATTGTTTTTCGGCCTGTGTTTTTACATTTTCATGCGGAGTTCTTTTTTCAATCTCCTTTTCGGACTGCGTTCTTAATTCAGCTTCGGCCCGGTGTCTTTTTTCAATTTCCTCTTTTAGCTGATCTTCCAACAGCTCTTTAGTTTGTGTGAGGGACAGAACTTTTTCTTCCGCCATTATCAATGCTTCACTGTAATATCTTGCCTTTTGTTCGGCCTGAGTGACGAGCACTGCTTTATTTTCGAGCCGTTGTTTGGCATCCGATTCAGTGATGTTCTGCTGGCCCGGTTTGAAAAACAGCGGTTTGGCGAAGCGAACTATAACGCGATTTACTACGTCGCTGAGGTGGTCGACCCGGCAGACCCGTGTGATGCGATTGAAAAACACTGCATCGAAGGAGTCGGTCTCGTCAAAGTACGGAACGCCAAAATCAACTTTTACTAACTGGTCCTGTTGCGGGCAGTCTTCGTTGGCACGGCAGAGAAATGATAGACTGTTGCTGGAAGCATCTACAATCTGGCCCTGGGAAGGTTTGTCCTTAACGTTCCTGGCAAACCGAACGGGCCAACGATAATACAACCTTTGTTCCGCTCTTTGGTCTTCGGTTTTTTCCATTTTTAGTACCACAAAATCCTTTTTGTCCGAAGTATATATCGACAGCATTATAAATAATTTACAATTTAATCAAGAAATTTCTTTTGAGATACTTCTCTTTAGCCGCCATAAGAGCGATTTTATAGGCTGAAAAGTGGATTTTTGGTGGTTACAGGTATGAGTGTCCAGACACGATGAACAGTTAAGGGGGGTATCATTTGAGCTCGCTTTCGCATACGGTATTTTTGCGATTTCGTAACTCGAATAGCATTATAGTCGGGGTGTAATTGCTTTGACTGCAATACCTTGTCCACAGTCACAATTGGTGTCGGACTTTTATATCATCTTCGATAATAACTGTTTTTAGGCCCTATAATTTAAGGGCTTTTGCTACATCATTGATGCATGTGGTTATTTTTCCCCGCGAGATTGGAGGAGTGACAATATAGTGTTAAGAGGGACGAAAATATCACCGAAAAATTGGCACGTGGGGGTCACTTTTAGTGGAAATTACTGTATTTAGGATTGAGAAAGAGTTTTGGAAGGTAATTAGGTCGTGAGATCAATGGTTATATTAGGATTATCACTTATTAAGTAAAGGCGAGGAGGCAACAAGAACTTAGTAGAGAAACAAATACCGAAAAAAATATCACATCAAAATTTCAAGGAGAACTAAACAGTGGCAATCGATAAAAAGAAGTCGATTGGGGGATTTGTATTTGTTTTAATTTTGTTGAGTTTATTTCTTACCGAGACGAAGGTATTTGCAGGAGCAGAGGAACCGAACGATGCCGACAGCCTCTTCGAGATGTCAATCGAACAGTTAATGGAGATACAAGTTGCTTCATCAGCGACATTGACTGAATCTCATCCCCGGCTGGTTCCGGCCGCTGTAACCACTATTACAGAAGATGAAATACAGGCCTCCGGCGCCCGGAGTTTGTTCGAACTTCTGGATATATATGTGCCTAACCTGCAATGGTGGCGTAATCAATGGGAGGCTGACAATATGGGTCTTCGCGGGATACTCAGCGACCATGACGATAAGTATCTGCTTTTGGTTAACGGGCGGGTAATGAACGAAAGGACGCATTATGGGGCGGTGAGTGAGCGTGACCTTGTGTTTATGCGAGACATTCATCATATCGATATAGTTCGTGGTCCGGGTTCGGCGTTGTACGGACCTGGCGCGGTGGCTATGGTTATCAATATTGTCACACATAACGCCGGAACGTTTGAAGGGACGGAGGTAACAGGCCGTTATGGCGCTGTTGAGTATTTTTATTCCGGAGAGGTCAAGCACGGACGCAAAATTGGAGACGGGAATGATGGGTACTTTTTGTATTTGGGTGTAGCTGAGTATGATGGCGCCAATGAAGATGATGCTCCTCAGGTTTACGGAGTTGAGTTCCCACCGGCAGGTGGAGAACCGCCGATACCGCAGGATTCATACAAAAAAGGCGAGCCATTTACATTCGCATCAGTGAATGACGGGGAGTCCGCCAGGGGTTTGCCTCCTATTAAATTGTATGCAGAGTTAAACAAGGGCAACTGGAACTACTGGGTGCGTTACACGCGTGGCGGCAAACAGTTTTTCTGGCCGACCGGACTTGTGGCTCGTGCGCCATACGGCTGGACCGGTGCCTGGGCAATTCCGCTCGAAGACAGCTTCTATGTCTATCAGCAGGCAACCGGTTTCGTGGGGTATAACAGGGAATTGAGTGAGAAGACCGATTTGGAGCTGTCTTTCAGTTATGATATGTTCGATTTCGAGCGCAGGGTTTACACCTGGTGGCAAGAGGCATATCGTGAAGATAAATATATGGGTAAGGCAATAATCAGGCATGATTTCAACAAGCGGCATAAGATAGCCGTAGGGACTGAGGTGCTGCACGGTGAATATGGCTATCACAGTCCGGGCTATCCTCATCGTCGTGCTATCGATGGAACTTTTTCTTCAGGTATGCCCCGCTGGTCGAGCAATTTGTATTCGGTATTCGGTGAACACCAGTGGACGATTTCTGAGAGATGGACAAGCTTTTTAGGCGCCCGTATCGATGACCATACCTTCACCAATGAAATGTTTTCTCCGAGAGCATCTCTTGTATATACGCCGGGCCCAAAAAGTACATACAAGTTAATGTGGTCAAGGTCTGTGCGTGCAAACTCTGAAGAGCAAATGAAAAATATGGGTGACCCCGATAGTAACCCCGAAAAACTTGACAGTGTCGAGCTTCGCTATGAGCGTAAGCATAATGATAATCTTGACCTGGCGGCCTCGATATTTAAACATTACGAACTTGAGCTTATCGGTCATTCTAATTTGGTAGGCGGACAGGCGGTGGTTGGTACATCGAAAGAATGGGGTGTGGAGCTGGAGGCAATGTATCATACGGAACGTACGCGTTTGGGAATTTCGCATGGTTATACCAAATTGAGCGATTTCGAACTTGCAAGGGCGGAAATGTTTTCGACTGACCCTCTTATACAATTCAGCGCACATCCATACGGTTATGGCGATGATTTACAGAGATGGGCGAATCATATAACTAAAATAACCGGACAGCGTAAACTGAACGATAAATGGACGCTTGACGGTTCGCTGCGTGTGTACTGGGGATTTCCGGGTTTGAAAGACTACGCCCATTATGCTGCGGACAGGAACGGCTATCTGCTTAAGTGGGAACGTTCGTATCGCCCCAGTGTTTTTCTTAATCTTGGTTTGCAGTACAAGCGGAAAGAGAATATGACCTTCCGTATTGACGGTTATAATTTGCTGGGTATTTTTGACAGAGACCTCAACAAGCGTAATAAAGGCGGTGAAGGTTATGCCGATTTCCGTTCGCATGCACCGGCAGTGGCGGTGACGTTTATTTATAAATATTAGCCGGTACACTGAGGCTATCAATCTTCGGATTCATTCGATAAAAGGGCACGCCGTTTTTCAATTCGATGAGCGCGCAGGCGGAGCGCGCTTGACAATAAGACAAAGAGAGTATAAAATTAAGCTCTTAAGGAGGAGTGAAACCGGTGGGTAAATAATCAAAAAGGTGAATAAATCATGTCCGCAAAAAGAAGCCTGAAATTATCTCTTTCGCTATGTGTAACGTTTTGTTTATTGACAATTTTCTTAACTGCATACGCCCATGCCAATGAAGCGCTCTGGATCGAGGGGGAGGACTACACCAGCACTACTTTTAATCAGCATGGCTGGTACCAAAATACCAGTATCCAAAAGGACCTTCTTTCGCCGGGGGAGCCGGGTGGGGCCGGTGGTGATTGGCATGTGCATTTTACAGATAACACTTACGCTGATTCGGGGGTGGCTACATACTCGTTCGATATTGTAGAGGGCGGCACGTATAAGTGGTGGATTCGGCTGAATCCGTTTATGAATTCAAGCGGCGGAGCGGACTACAGTTACAGGCTCAAGGCGCCGCGCAGTGTGTGGGGAGACTGGAAGAATCTGGACGTCTCGGAGGCCAGGGATCATATGATTGACCTTGTGGAGCCGAATATCGACATACGTTTTATAGCGTGGTCTTTCGGTGATAATTTCGAGTTTGTGCCGGGCAGTTATCAGCTCCAGATACGTATTTCAGACCGTGACGGTGCGGACAGGCAAAGTCACGGGGGTATAGATGTGATGGCTCTTACGAACTTTCCGTGGGCGCCCAGCGGGGTGGTTCGGCCGGATCCTAATCCCGAAGTAAGCCAGCCGGGCGACTGGTTTATGCTGATGCCTGCGCCGGATTCGTTTTCTGAGGATTCGATTATAGACATGAGCGGCCTGATTGAGAAGCCGGCGGGGACACATGGCATTTTGGGGTGTGAGGGTAAAAATTTCGTTTTCGAGGATGGTACGAGAGTGAAGTTCTGGGGTATTTGTGCGTCGATGAGCGGAACGGCCGAATCGCAGCGACAGCAGGCCAGGTTCTATGCCAAGCATGGTATTAATATGGTGCGACAGCATCCGGTGGAGAGTGTGCTGGGTACGTTGAAGGGCGGGCCCGGCAATCGTTATTTTGACCCGGCAGGGCTCGATAAGTTGGACAGGTGGTTTTCCATCCTGAAAGAGAACGGTATATATATGACGTGGTCGATATTCTACCATCACGTAATTTTGCCCGATGAAGGTATTGATGTGGAGCTGTATAACGAACTTCCAGACGACGGCGGCGGCAAGGATTCGTACGGGCTGGCCACATTTATAGAAGAGTATCAAAATTCGCAGTGGGAATATGCGAGGCTGCTGCTTAATCATGTTAATACGTACACGGGGCTGGCTTATAAGGACGACCCGGCGCTGGCTATTGTCGAGTGTCGGAATGAAGACAGTGTTTTCTTTCATAATCCGCTCAGTGACGGACTTGCGAGAGGGCAAGACTATCCGAAGCACGGCGAGCGGCTGAAGCTGATGTGGCAGCGGTGGGTCAAGAATGAATACGGCAACGATACTGCCCTTGCTGATGCGTGGGGGGCGGGATTGAAGACCACGACAATTAGAAATAGCGATGGTTCGGTTCGCAGCCGCCCCGATTCGGTCGATGAGACTAATATGTATATCTACGCCGCGTGGGAGATGGAAAAAGACGGGCCGCGCTGGAACAAAAACACTGAAAAGAAGCGAATGGGGGATTTTATTCGTTTTCTGGCTGATATGCAGAGGAATACATATCAGCTTTATCAACAGGGGCTGCGCAATCTGGGATATAAGGGAGTGACGGTGAGCACCGCGTGGCGGGCCGGTGGGCCGGCGGCGTCTGCGGCTAATATCTGGACAGACGATATGATGGAGGCAATCGACAGGCATAATTACTTCGGCGGAGGGGAAGGCGGTCACAATATTACGGCCGGTTCTGTCAGCAACGATACGCATTTGGACAAGGCCGGGCGGGGGATTTTGTCCACCGGTCTGTGGCAGGTTGAGGATAAGCCGTTCATTATTACGGAATGGACGCAGAAGCCGCCGAATCAATGGAAGGCGGAGATTTCACCATTGATGGCTTTTTACGGTTTGGGTTTGCAGGGTTGGGATGCTTCGTATCACTTCACGGGGTCGCGCTCTTATATGGGTGACGGCTGGCCGAGGATGAGTTCTTATGTTACTGAGACGCCGCACTACATAGGTCAGTTTCCGGCGCTGGCTTTTGCTATATACAAAGGTCATTTTGACGAGGGTGAGATTATTTCTGCGAGACGGCTGTCGATGGATGATGCTTTTGCCGGTGTGGATTCATTGGAGCAGGAGTATGGTTTGGCCGGTTACGACGAGAATGAATTACTGGCTCACGGTGATACGCCCGTTGAGGCGCTGGCTATCGGGCGTGTAACTTTAAAGGTTGGAGACAGGCAGGGACCTTCGTATCTCGGCGACTTTTCGAACTTCTGGAACCGGAGCACGAAAACAATTCAGAGCAACACCGGCCAACTGACGTGGGACTATGATAAAAAAGTCGTGAAGGTCCATTCCGACAAGACACAGGGAGTTGTCGGTTTTGCAGGCGGTGGTGTTTATGACCTGCCGGGTGTGATTGTGTCGGATATACGAACTCCCTTTATCAGTTTGTTGTTTACGCCGTTAGATAATCTTCCTTTAGTTGATTCCAGGCATATTCTTATTACCGCTATGGCACAGGATAAACAGTTAGGCGCAGTTTACAATGCAGATGGTACAGAATTGATTGAAGCCGGAGGGCCTCCTTTGCTGCTTGAGCCGGTGCGGGCGACGATCACAATCAAAGGTGAGCCGGTGAGTTCGGTGAAGGTAGTAAATTTCTTCGGCGTGCCGACGGACAGGGAGGTCGAGCGCGATGACAATACCTTCGTCATAGACGGCCGATATGCTGCGTATTATTATGAGGTCAAACGCACCGGGGGGTGACTGCGTCACGATAAAAACACGAAATCACTCGTTATAGATGGGGGCGTAAGTTATCTTTTTCACTTGCGGGCGCAAAAAGAGCATCTTGGATAGGTTTTTAGCAATAATTTTGATTGAACTTTTACTTCAAACGGTTTTATTTCTGGATTCCCGCTTTCGCTTGAATGACAAGTTGGCGGGAATGACGAGTGGGCGGGAATGAAAAAGGAACGATTATTTAAGAATTTTGTAATAACAGCGTTAAAATCCGAAAGGTATTCGAAAAGTTTATCTCCAAGGTGAATTAGTTCTTGATTTTTGTGGTTAAGAAAGTTCAATTTAGTGTCGGAAGCAACAATAGCCGAGGCAAAGTACTCTGTGACTCTAACGGATTGGAGACAGGCAACATTGTGATTCAATT
Organism: Phycisphaerales bacterium; assembly: GCA_050049715.1. Classification (GTDB taxonomy): domain Bacteria; phylum Planctomycetota; class Phycisphaerae; order Sedimentisphaerales; family Anaerobacaceae; genus NIOZ-UU13. The sequence goes on along the minus strand of JASFVS010000014.1, from coordinate 7,953 downwards.
GGAAACTTGAAGCCTGTTAGACTGAAGGGAAGCAAAATGGGCATGCTTTTCAAGAGCAGACCGTTACGTAATAAGCAGATAATCTTGTTAATGTTTATCATTATTTCGGCTTATTGGTTGGGCGAAGGAGTATTGCATGTCATTGTGTATGAGCAGGAATTCTTCGATGGATTATTCACTTCCGATGTGCATGAATTGTGGATTCGTTTCATAATTACCGGAGTAATTGTTGTTTTTGGTATCTGCGTGCAAATAATCCTAAACAGATACCGTGAGAGCCGAGAGTTGTACCGGATGTTATTTGACAATTCTCCGGATGCCATATTCCTGACGGATATCTCGTCTGGGACAATCCTTGATGTCAATCCGGCCGGCTGCCAGTTACTTCTTAAAAAACGTGAAGAAATTGTCGGCCTTCATCACTCAAAGTTACATCCGGAACGGATGGAGGAGTATTCGGAAAAACTATTTTCGGAATATGTGCGCGAACTCAAGGGTGGTAAAAAGCCCTGGCCTGTGGAGCATGTTGCCGTTCGTTTGGACGGGACGGAAGTGCCTGTAGAAACAACTGCGCAAATAGTGCATATCAATAGTAAGCCAATACTCAAAGGTATTTTTCGTGACATCACTAAGCGCAAAGAGACACAAGCGGAAATGGAGAACCTGGCGAGATTTCCATCGGAAGACCCAAACCCTGTGCTTCAAATATCGAGAGATTGTACGATACTGTATGCCAACGAAGCCAGTTTGCCGGTTTTAGAAACCTGGGAACGGAAGGCAGGTGAGTTTTTGCCGGACGGTTACTGCGAAATGGTCAAAGAGGTTTTCGATTCGGGTGACATTTCCAGCTTCGAGCTTCATTGTCACAACGGGAGAATATTTTCTGTTACATTAAAGCTTGTCGAAGATTCAGGGCATGTTAATGCGTATGGGCTTGATATTACTCAACGCAAACGCTCGGAAGATGTTTTAAGAGAAAGTGAACATTTTCTTGCCAAAGCTCAGGATATTGCTCACTTAGGCCGGTGGAAGCTCGATCCTAAAACCGGTGTAATAGATGGTTCCGATGAGCTTTTTAAAATCTTCGGTCTGACTAAACAGGAGGCGACACTTGATTCTTTTATGGAGATTGTTCATCCTGAGGATCGGTATTATTACTTTGGAAAAATAAGAAGAGGAATTGAACACGGGACGCCCTGGGATATAGAGAGCCGATTGGTCCTGAAAGACGGGACCCAAAAGGTCATAAAGGAAAAAGGTGAGGCGATAACGGATGAAAACGGAAAAACAGTCTTTCTCGTAGGTACCGTGCAGGATGTTTCCAAGAATAAGATGATGCTTGAAGTGTTAAGGGAGAGCGAAGAGAGGTACCGAAAGGTTGTGGAAGACCAAACTGAGTTTATCGCCCGCTGGTTGCCGGATGGCGTCCAGACTTTTGTTAATGAGAGTTACTGTCGTTACTTTGGTAAAAGCCGGGACGAGCTAATAGGTTCGAATCTCTTGTTAATTGTGGATGAAGCAGACCAGGAAAAAGTGAAAGAGAGTGTCAGGTCCTTTACGCCTGAAAGTTCTGTTTCCATGGGTGAGTATCGTGTCATTCGGGCCGATGGAAGTGTCGGCTGGAACCAGTGGACGAACAGAGCAATTTATGATGAGAGAGGTCAGCTTGTCGAAATTCAATCTGTAGGTTACGATATCACTGAACGTAAGGATGCAGAGAAGGCTTTACTGGAAAGCAAGGCAAAGCTGCAAAGCATATTCGATTCGTCCCCGATTGCAATAACGGTTACCGATTTGGAAGGCAATATAACGGAATGCAACCAGGCTACTCTGGAAATTCACGGTTTTTCATCCAAGGAGGAAATCATCGGTAAAAATGCTTTCCTGTTCATTGCCACGGAAGACCTTCCGAGAGCCAAGAAGAACATGGAAAGGACTCTGAAACGAGGCATGGTCAAAAATATAGAGTACACTCTTCGAACAAAGGATGGTCGTGAGTTTCCGGGAGAGCTTTCTGCAAGTTTAATCAGAGACAACTTCAATCAACCTGCCAGTTTTGTAGCAATGACGAAGGATATGACGGAGTGGAAAAAGACAGAAGAGAGACTGCGGGAAGAGAGAAATAAGGCGCAAATGTATCTCGATGTGGCGGGTGTGATGTTCGTACTTCTTGACGACCAGGGTAAAGTGGCGCTCGTTAATAAAAAAGGATGTGAGATATTAGGGTACGAGGAATCTGAGATAGTCGGCAAGGGCTGGTTCGACAATTTTATACCTGAAAAGGACAGGAGAAAAGTAAAAGGAGTTTACAATAGGTTAATGGCCGGCGAAATCGAGCCTGTCGAATATTTCGAGAATTCGGTTTTGACCAAGAGCGGGGAAGAAAGAATAATCGCCTGGTATAATACCTTTCTCAGAGACGATTTCAATAATATTATTGGAACTATAAGTTCAGGAGAAGACGTCACCGAGCATAAAAGAGCGGAACAGCAGGTCCAGGAGCATCGCACAGAACTTCTGCATGTATCCCGATTGAGTACCGTCGGAGAGATGGCTTCCGGATTAGCGCATGAACTCAACCAACCTCTTTGTGCTATTCTTAGTTACTCAAACGCGTGCTTACGTTCTCTGAAGTCGGAAAAGAGAGATATAGACCAGATTACAAGGAACTTGGAGGCAGTATCGTCGCAGTGTAAACGGGCGGGAGAGATCGTTCATCGGATAAGGGACTTTGTACAGAAACGCCAACCACATAAGACAACAATTGAGGTCAATGACCTCGTTCAGGATGTTGTAAGTTTTGTTAATTCCGATGTTCGGAATAACAATGTAGTGGTGCAGATGGAACTGGAGGAGCAGCTATCATTGGTCCTGGCTGATGCTATTCAGATCGAACAGGTTCTGTTGAATTTAATCCGTAACAGCCTTGATGCTATGAACAGCACAAGGCCGGACAAGCGTCAATTGACTATAAAGACCTCAATGAGTTCCGAAGACGTCGTAGAAACATCGATATCTGACACCGGCGAAGGCTTGCCTCAGGGGTCATTCGGGCAGATATTTGACCCATTCTTCACGACAAAGCCGGATGGTCTTGGTATAGGTTTGTCTATCAGCCGGTCAATCGTGGAGAACCATGGCGGTAATCTCTGGGCGGGAGCAAATCCCGATTGCGGCAGCACCTTTAAATTTACGCTGCCGGTAACGTGGCAGGAATTTGAATAGGATAAATTTACTTGCAATATTGACGAAATAGTGTAGAAAAGGATTATTAGGAATTGCAAGCTCGCGGTGTACATATGATTTTTGATTATTACGATAGGATATTTTAAAGGGAGAGTCAGGCTATGTCGGAATTTGAACCTACGGTTTTTATTATAGACGACGATGAAGCTGTTCGTGACGGGCTTGGCCAGTTGATGCAGAGCATTAACCTGAACGTTAAGACCTTCTCATCCGCCGCGGAGTTTCTGGGATTTTGTAAACCGGATATGCAGGGGTGTTTAGTGCTTGATGTTCGTATGCCCGGTATGAGCGGCCTGAAGCTTCAGGAAGAGCTTTTGTTACGCAACATCAGCCTGCCTATTATTTTCATTAGTGGTCACGGTGATGTGCCAATGGCGGTGGAAACTATCAGGAAGGGTGCAATTGATTTCATGGAAAAGCCGGTTGGTGACCAGGCGTTGCTGGATCGGGTTCAAGAGGCACTGGAAAAGGACGCCCAATTCAAGAAAGAACAGGCCAAGAGAGATGCTGCCAAAGCCAAGTTTGAACTTCTAACACCGAGGGAACGCGAAGTGCTGGACCTTATCATGGCCGGTAAACTTAACAAGGTTATTGCCAGTGAACTGGGTCTAAGCCACAGAACCGTTGAAGTTCATCGGGCAAGTATTATGGAAAAAATGGGAGTCGATTCGGTGGCTGAACTTGTGATATTAATAAACAATACTGAAAGCTCACATGTTTGATAATTTTTAAAGTCTGTAGGTTATTTTTTCCAGGTATTTTATCCGGACATTTCGTTTTAGTTTCCTGTATCCGCATTCTATTTTGAAAAATATCCACATTTATTTAAGCCAAATTATTTCATCGCAACCGTTGGTTCTGCCATCTTTCTTAACAAAATCACGTTAGTATCGGACCACACATATTTTTTACGAAAAGCCGCAATTCACCTAAGGGAAATCCACAAGATGTCGTAGTGGAAAACCCTTGTTAATTCATAGCTTCTTATTGACGAATCCGCGTCAGAAACAGCAGCGGTTAAGATGGCATTTTTTTATTCGTGGAAAGTTTGGTGACTCAGTAAGAGCTTCAAAAATTTGCCAAGACCGGATTTCGGCAGGTTTTTTTATTTATCGCTCTTTTCAAATTTAAGACGGTCATAATTACGTAATTTTGAGTTTTTATAAAATCCCCTTAATTAGGATAGCGAGGGGGCCGACAGGGGGGCCCCTCGCTATTTTTTGATTTTATGAAAAGATTAAATTATTGGGGGTTCTTATAGCTAACTTTGCTGAATAGTACCACTGTCCAGATCTGATTCGATAAACGCCCCGTCAGATTCCAAGTGTTTAAGAGGCGGCTGGTAATATTTTTCTTAAATATACGTGTTGATGGTATTAGGTAGTTTGTAGTGTGAAATAAACTTTTAAGGTTAGTAATAAGGAGAAGTATCATGTCTGAAATGGCAATTCAAACAGAGCAATCGCATAAGGCGATGCTTGAAAAAGAAGGTAAATATCTTACCTTTGCTCTGGCCAATGAGGAGTACGGACTGGAAATTTTAAAGGTCCGTGAGATTATCGGTTATATGGAGATAACTGCTGTTCCTCAGACGCCGGCCTATGTAAAAGGCGTCATCAATCTGCGAGGCCAGGTCATACCGGTTGTTGACCTTCGCGCGAAGTTCGGTATGGAGACTTCTGAAATAACCGACGAGACCTGCATCATTGTTGTCGAGACAAGCCAGAACAATCACAACTTCAGCACAGGTATCGTGGTTGACCATGTAGAGGAGGTATTGGATATCGCCGGCGAGGATATTGAGGAGGCGCCTCAGTTCGGCTCATCGGTCAATACAGATTTCATCCTCGGCATGGGCAAGATAGGTGACAACGTCAAGATACTGCTGGATATCGACAGAGTGCTCGACGGCGATGATTTTGCCAGCTACACCAGCGGCCAGGCCAGCGCACCTGTCAGAAGAGGAAGTAGGAAGGAAAATTCTGGGAGTGTTAAACAGGTCGAACCTGAACAAACGCAGCAAGAGCAGCCCCAGGCTGAGAGTGCAGAAGCTGGACAAGCACAGCAGGAACAAGCTCAGTCCGAGAGTGATAAGGACGAAGCTGCTGATGGTTCTTCGTAATGAAAGGGAAGCAATATGGTTAAAAAAGTGATATGCTTTATTGTTTTAGGGGTCTTTTCCACTTCGATTGGTACAGCTAAAGCCAATCCGCCGCTGCCCTTGCATATGATTGAAGGCAACAGTGGCGTATTCATTACAAGTACGGCTTACTTGGCTAATCCTGCCGAAGATGGGGAAATCTTTGGTTTGCCGAGTCTTTCCACAAGCGCTGTGTTTGCAGGTGAAAAGGATTTGGAATCTTTTGCGATAACACAGAATCTCTGGGGATTCGTAGAGGTCGGCTATGCCTATGAGCGGTTCAGTCTTGGCGATTGGCCTGATGACGTCGGAACCGCTGCCGGTGCGAGCGTGGGCCAGCATCTGGGCTTGCACAACCTTAATTGTCGAGTAATGGCCGTTAAGGAAGGTGATTTTGATTGTACATGGATGCCTGCAGTAACCTTCGGCGCCCACGTGAAGTGGAACGAGGGCCAGACGAGGCTTGATGACAGCCTTGGCGGTCTTTTGGACACGCTTGGCTCAGACCACGCTCGAGGAGCCGAGTTTACCGTAGTGGCAAGTAAGACGATTTCAGATTGGCTTGCCCGGCCGATAATTGTTTCGGCTGGACTTCGCAACGGCGATGCAATACACACCGGCCTTTTTGGATTTGCAGGGGAAAGACGCACAACTGTTGAAGGCAGCATTATAGCCTTTTTGTCGGACAGGCTGGCATTTGCCGCCGAGTATCGTCAAAAATCCGATTTGCTTCATCAGTACAGCACAGGCGGACGCCACCTGGTCAAAGGGGAGAATGACTGGTGGACTTTGTGTCTGGCTTATGTGCTTAATGATAACATGACCATATCCGGGGGTTATGCGAATCTCGGTAATTTAGCCAACCACCGGGAGGCAAACGCCTTTGGAATTCAAGTTAAGTATGAGTTTTGATGCTGTTGTGGTTATGGAAGTTGTGCCGTGAACTATAAATTTAGGTAAATAAAAAAGATAAAGAAATTTTTGATAGGAGTAAAAAAGATGGCAAAGAAATCCCAAACTAAAAAATCGTCGGCCAGGTCGGGTGGGGCCAACTCACAGGCAAAGTACTGGAAGAGAATTTTCGACAGTATGGCTGCCCCGACGTTCGTTGCCGACAAAAACCTTGTTATAACGGAAATTAACGACGCTGCACTTAGTACTTTGGGTTACAGCCGTGACGAGGTCGTTGGCAAGATGACCTGCGGCGACTTTTGCAAGACGCCGCTGTGCGGAACATCAGACTGCACGATTAAGAATTGTATGAAAACCGGCAAGCCGATATACGGCGACACCTATGCGACTAAACGTGATGGTACACAGTTGCCCGTGACCGCTCAGTGTTCGGCAATATTTGACGACAAGGGTGAACCGTTAGGGGGAATGGAAGTTATCGGCGACCGTACAGCCGCCGAGGAAGCAGCATTCAAGACAGAGAACATCCTCAAGAGCATCGGGGCGCCGATGTTTGTTTGCGACAAGGACCTCGTTATCGAATCGATAAATGACCCGTTACTAAACGCCTTAGGCTATACGCGCGAAGAGGTTGTCGGCAAGATGACCTGTGGAGACCTGTGTAAGACCCAGGTATGCGGAACAGCAAGCTGCACTATTAAGAACGCCATGAAGACGGGCGAAGTTGTCACTGGTGAAGTTGAAGCAACAACACGTACAGGGCAAAAAATACCAGTTCTGGCTGTTTGCTCAGCGCTGTTTGATAAGAATGGTAATCCTTATGGCGGTTTGGAAGTGATTGTTGACCAGACCGAACAGAAGGGCACCCTTAAAGAGGTCGGCAGGCTTATTGAAGCCGCACGGAACGGTCAGCTCAATGAGCGTGCTGAAATTGGTGACGCAACAGGTGATTACAAGATCCTTCGCGAAGGTATCAACGATATGCTTGACAGTATTGTCAATCCTTTGAATGAGGCAGGCCAGGTTCTCGAAGCGGCAGCAAAGAAAGACCTTACCAAGAGAGTCCTGAACGAATACAAGGGTCAGTTTGCTGAGTTCAAAGAAAATGTCAACGAGACGGTTACTTCTATTGAGGAAGCTCTTTCCCAGGTTACTGAAGCTGTTGAGCAGGTTACTGCGGCGGGTCAGCAGATATCCGCATCTTCACAGACTCTTGCCGAAGGTTCGACCGAGCAGGCCGCAGGTCTGGAAGAGACATCCAGCAGTCTGGAAGAGATGGCTTCTATGACCAAGCAGAACGCCGACAATGCCCAGCAGGCGAATAATCTGGCTTCTGAGGCAAGAAGGGCGGCTGATACAGGTACCGATGCGATGCAAAGAATGAACTCTGCTATCAACGAGATACAGAAAAGCTCGGATGAGACAGCCAAGATTATCAAGGTTATCGATGAAATAGCGTTCCAGACAAACCTGCTTGCTTTGAATGCCGCTGTTGAAGCTGCTCGCGCCGGTGAGGCCGGTAAGGGTTTTGCAGTCGTCGCTGAAGAGGTCCGCAACCTTGCGATGCGTTCTGCAGAAGCTGCCAAGAACACCGCTAATATGATTGAAGAATCGGTTAAGAACTCCAAGAACGGTGTTGATATTGCAGGTGAGGT